>DVLH01000104.1 GCA_018715585.1 Candidatus Aphodomonas merdavium | reverse complement strand
CCTATGGTATAATCGTTTTATTAACAAACGCGTGAAGGTGAAGGAGGAACCTCCTAATGAAGAAAACAATTCTTTTGTTCCTTTGTCTTTTGCTCGCACTGCCTGCGCTTTCGCAGGCGCAAGCCATAGACGGCGAGGCGCTCGCGCTTGAAACGCTTGCGGATTTGGCCGCAGGCGACTATGCCGCCGTCTTTGCCTCCTGCGACGAGGCTATGCGCGAAGCGCTTGGCGGCGAGGACGGGGTTGCCCAGCTCTGGGCGCAGCTGGAAATGGCGTTTGGTGCGTTTGAAACGGTCGAAACGGCGACTTCCTCGGCGCAAAGCGGCTACCTTGTGGTGCTGGTGCAATGCGTTTTTGCAACGTCGGACGTTACGCTCCAGCTCGCCTATGACAGCGATGGGGCGTTTGCCGGGCTTTCCGTAGCGTTCTTTGCCGCGAAAGAAAACACGCAGGAGCTTCCAGGGGAGACGGTGCTGCTGCGCGAAGGCGCGCAGGACGAAACGCCCGCAACGCTGCTCCTGCCGCAAGGCGAAGGGCCGTTCCCCTGCGTCATCCTTGTGCACGGCTCCGGCGCGTCGGATAAGAACCTTTCCGCCTACGGCGCCGCCCCTTTCCTTGACCTGGCGCAAGGGCTTGCCGAGCGTGGAATTGCCTCCATCCGTTACGATAAATACACCTACGCGCACTCGCAGCTGTGCATGAACGCGGATTTCACCGTACAGCAGGAATACATCAACGACGCGCTTGCCGCGTTTCAAGCGTTGGAACAGGATGAACGCATCAGCAGCGTCTTCGTTGTAGGGCTAAGCCACGGCGCCATGCTTGCCCCGCGCATTATGGAACAAATGAAAGGCGAAAAGCTGCTGGGCGCCGTGCTGCTGGAGGGGTCCCCCCTGCCGCTTTGGCAAATCATGCTCTCGCAGATGGAGGCGGCCATTGCTCCGCTCTCCGGCGAGGGAGCGGCGCAAGCGCAAGCGCAGCTGGACGCACAGCGCGCACAATTTGAGGCGCTCGCTGGCATGACGGATGAGGAACGCATGCAGGCGCAAATCCTCCCCGGTGTCAGCGGCTATTACTTCTATGATGAAGCTTCCTTTGACGCGGCCAAAGGCGCCAATGCATTGGGCCTCCCGCTGCTGATCGTGCAGGGGGGCAAGGATTTCCAGGTGACGCCCCAAAACGGCATCGACGCCTGGAAGGAGGCGCTTGATCCCTCCTTGCCCGTCGAATATGCCTATTACGAAAACATGACCCATCTGCTCTTTGACCTCCAAGGCGAGTCTACCGCCAGCATCGCCGACTACGTCAATCCCGGCCCCGTTTCCACGGCGCTGCTGGACGACATGGCCGCCTGGATCCTCCGCACCGCCGCCGGGGAGGATACCGCGCAATGACCGTGCAGGAAATGCTTTTTGCACGCCGTGATCCGCAATATCAGGCGTTCATGAGCCGCCTGGTCCCCACCGTCCCCAAGGAAACCGTGCTGGGCATCCGCATGCCGGCTATCCGCGCGCTCGCGCGTGAAATTGACGGCACGCCGCTGGCGGCCGCCTTTCTGCGCGATCTGCCGCACCGGTATTTTGACGAAAACAATCTGCACGCAGCGCTTGTCAGCCGCATCAAGGCGTTTGACGAGGCGATGGCCGCCACGCAGGCATTCCTGCCCTATGTGGATAACTGGGCGACCTGCGACCTGTTCTCTCCAAAGGCGCTTTCGCGGCAGCCGCAGGCGCTCTATGACGCCATCGTGGCTTGGGTGCGCGATGAGCGCCCCTACACTGTCCGCTTCGGCCTGGGCATGCTGATGGCGTTCTACCTCGAGGGGCAAAGCGTGGAGGGCGCGCTGGCATTGGCCGCCAGCGTCCGTTCGGACGAATACTACGTAAAGATGATGGTCGCATGGCTTTTTGCCACAGCGCTGGCCAAACAGTATGACGCCGCGCTGCCCTATTTGCAGGACCGCCGGCTGTCCCCCTGGACGCACAACAAGGCCATCCAAAAGGCGCGGGAGAGCTTGCGTGTCCCGCCCGAGCGCAAGGCATACCTACAAACGCTCCGCCTGCCCGCAACATCCTGACCTCCTGCGCCGGTAAAGAACACCGCACGGCCCTTTCCGGCCGCTTGCGGCATAAAAAAGCGCCGCTCCCCTTCTGCCGGGAGCGGCGCTTTTTGTTTGCATCCACAGGTCTGTCGTCAGTAATAGAACTCGTTGAGCACGCCCAGGTCCCACAGCAGGGACGAGAGCAAATACTTGTCCCGGATTTCGCGGCTGCCGATAAACGCATTGTGCACGTCCTTTTCGCCCAGGCCAATCTCCTGCGGCGTGGTCGGCATGCCCGTCGCGCGCATGAGCGGAAGCAGTTCTTCCGATGTAGGCACCTCTTCCCGAATTGCGCGCAGGATCTCCGGCCAGCGTTCGATAATCCTGCGCAGGCGCCCGTCATGCCCCGCTTTATCGTTTTTATGGTATTGCATATGCTCCAGGCGGATGATCTCGTTCGCCGTCGGCCCAAAGATTTCCCGCACCTGCTTTTCCCATTCGTCGTTCGTAATCGCCATGACGGCGCGCTCGGCCGCCTCTTTATCCGGCACGAACGTTAGTAGCTTTTCCAGCACGGGAAGCTCCAAGCAAACGCCGACGCCTACCTGGATGCCATGCAGGTCGCTGCGCTCCCCCTTGGCCAGCGCGCTCATCTCCCACATATGCGAAAAATAGTGCTCCAGGCCGGAAGCGGGGCGCGAGCATTTGGCAAAGTCCATCGCCACGCCGGAGAGGATCAGCCCTTTTACGACGGCTTCCACAGCCTCGGGCGCGCGCTGCATCAGCTTGTCCGCATTTTCAACCACACGGCGCACGGATTCACGCACGAGCTGTGCAATCTTCTCGCAATAGAACTCCCCGTTGACCTCATGGGAAATGCGCCATTCTGCCAGCGCCGTGTATTTTGCCAGCATATCGCCCAATCCCGCCCAGAGCATGCGGGTAGGCGCGTCCTTCATGATATCCGTATCGGCAAGGATCGCGACAGGGCTGGCGCAGTAAAGCGAAACCTTAATGCGGTTGACGACCATGGACGCCGAGTTGGACGCATAGCCGTCCATGGAAGGCGCCGTACCCACGATCACCGACGGAATTTTCGCCATATGCGCCAGGATCTTGCAGCAATCGTTGATGACGCCACTGCCGACGCCTACCACAACGTCGCAGCTAGGGTCAAACGCCATCGCCAGCGCACCGCAAGCGTATTCGTCCGGTTCCAGCCGCTCCTCCTGTTCAGGGAAAACATAGGAGACGAACGGTATGCCCGCGCGGCGCAACACTTCCAGCACCCGCCTGCCGGCGGCCAGCTGGGTGTTCGCATCGGCCACGACGAACGGTTTGCCCTTGCCAAGAAAAGCTAACGCCTCCGGCAATGCTTCCACCGCGCCCTTGCCCACGCGCAGGAACTTTAGGCCCGTCGTATGCGTGCGCCCGCAGGAACAGGCATGACCGCCCTCGCGCAACAGCTCTTCAAACGTCATCTGTGAAAACTCTTTCATGCTTATGACCGTCCCTTCGCAGGCCTGTCCTTTTCTTATTTTAACAGAAACAACCGCAACATATTGTAACATGCCGCTGGAGATTGTCAAGCGCTCACAAGATGTAGCCGCCCCGTGCGCGTGCGCCAGCAAACAAAAACGCCCCCGCCGGCGGCAAAGCCGGCGCGGGGCGTACAAGTCTTCTTAGAAAAGGTGGGCAGCCGTGCTCTATCCGGCGCGGCGTCCGCTTTCAAGCCGCCGCTCAGATGACGCCCTGGGCGATCATCGCCTCGGCCACCTTTTTGAACCCGGCGAGGTTCGCGCCCGCAACGAGGTCATAGCCAAGGCCGTATTCTTCCGCCGCAGCCGCGGAGGCGTCGTGGATGTTCTTCATAATGCTCTGCAGCTTGGCATCCACTTCCTGCGCGCTCCAGGAAAGCCTGCCGGAGTTCTGGCTCATCTCCAGGCCGGAAACGCTCACGCCGCCGGCGTTGGACGCCTTGCCCGGGCCAACGATGACGCCGTTATGCTGCATGTATTCCAGCGCCTCGGGCGTGGCGGGCATGTTGGCGCCCTCCAAATAATACTTCGTCCCGTTGGCGACAATCTGCTTGGCGTTGTCCAGGTCGAACTCGTTCTGCGTGGCGCAAGGAATGCACACATCCGCCTTCACGCCCCACGGCCGCTCGCCCGGGAAAAACTCCACGCCGAATTTCTTGGCGTATTCCACCAGTTGGCCCCGGCCGCCCGCGCGCATTTTGAGCATGAAATCCTGCTTTTCCTTGGTGACGATGCCCTCGGGATCGTAGATGTAGCCGTTGGAACCGGCCAGCGTAACGACCTTTGCCCCCAGCTGCGCGGCCTTGATCGTCACACCCCAAGCCACGTTGCCATAGCCGGAAATCGCGATTGTCTTGCCCTTGATATCATCGCCCTGGTGCTTGAGCACTTCGCACAGATAGTACACCGCGCCAAAGCCGGTCGCCTCCGGACGGATCAGTGAACCGCCGAACTGCAGCGGCTTGCCCGTGAGCACGCCGTTTTCAAACGCACCGCGAATGCGGCGGTATTGGCCGTACAGATAGCCGACTTCGCGGCCGCCCACGCCAATGTCGCCCGCTGGCACGTCCACATCCGGGCCGATATGCCGGTACAGCTCCGTCATGAAGCTCTGGCAAAAGCGCATCACTTCCGCATCGCTCTTGTCGCGCGGATCAAAGTCCGAGCCGCCCTTTCCGCCGCCCATCGGCAGCGTCGTCAGGCTGTTTTTAAACGTCTGTTCAAACGCAAGGAACTTCATCAGCGACAGGTTGACGCTGGGATGGAAGCGAAGCCCGCCCTTGTAGGGGCCGATCGCCCCGTTGAACTGCACGCGGTAACCGCGGTTGACACGCACCTGGCCCTGGTCATCCACCCACGGCACGCGGAACTGAATAATCCGCTCCGGCTCCACGATGCGCTCCAGCAGGCCCAGCTTTTCATATTCCGGATGTTGCTCAAGCATAGGGCTGAGCGTGGAAAGCACCTCGCCTACCGCCTGCAGAAACTCCGCCTCATGCGCATCTTTATTTTTTACCGCATCATAAACCCGTTGTGCGTATGCATTCATGGCTTCCAACTCCTTCAATAATGATGGACAAGTATACACCAGGCAACTGAAAATTGCAATTCTATTCGATAAAAAATCTCATGCCTTCCCGCGT
>DVLH01000103.1 GCA_018715585.1 Candidatus Aphodomonas merdavium | reverse complement strand
TGGAACGAGCAGAGCTTGGAATGGGTGTGAACCTTCTGCCCGCGATAGGTAATTTCCGGGAACGCGGGGCGAATGACGGGCATTTCAATGCCGAAAAGCTCGCTGTAGAGCTTTGCAGCCTTTTCAACATCCTTTACAACAATACCAACTTGAATAATGCTGTTAGAGTCTAGCGGTTTCATTGAGTTTTATACTCCTTTAACGGTAATCAATTATCCCTTTACAGCGCCCGCGCTCAGCCCTTTGACGAGCATGTTCTGCGTGAGCGAAAAGACGATCATCGCCGGGATGGACATCAGCGCCGATGCCGCCATCAGCTCTCCCCAATGGATGCCACGGTCGTCGATATAGAAAGCCAACCCCACGGAGATGGGCCGCGTGCTGCTGTCGCTGGTCATGATCAGCGCGAAGAGAAACTCGTTCCAGGAGAGGATGAACGCATACATGCCCACGGCGGCCAGTGCAGGCAGGCAGATGGGGAGCACGATCTGAAAAAGGATGCGCAGGGAGGAGCAGCCGTCGATGGACGCGGCCTCCTCGATTTCAAAGGGGATGTTGTCAAAAAAGCCCTTGAGCATCCAAACGGTTACCGGCATGACGACCATCAGATATACCAAGACAAGGCCGGGGTAGGTGTTGATCAGATCCAGCTGGCGCAGCGTGATGTAGAAGGGGATGACGACGGTCACGCGCGGCAGCACGCGGGTGAAGAGGATAAACCCCAGCACGCCGTTGGAACCGGGAAAACGATAGCGCGAGAAACCATAGGCGCCCAGCGTCGCCACCAGCATGGAGATGATGGTGGTTGCCACCGAAACGATGGCCGTGTTAAGAAAATACCGCGGCATATATTCGTTTTGAAAGACGGTGCGGTAGTTTTCAAGCGTTGCGTCGTGGATGAGCAGCGAGAGGGAATAAATGTCCGACTCGCTTCGGAACGACGTCATAAACACCCATAGGATCGGGATGAGGCTAAACAGCAGCAAAAGACCGATGAGCGTTGCGCGCACCGCGATTTCCGTTTTGCTTTTCCGCATCGCTCACACCTCCCCGCCGCGCGCTTTGCCGCGGACTTTTTTTGCCGGTCCGGAGAGCAGGAACAGCACGGCGGCTACCAGGATGATGAACACGCTCAGTGCCGAAGCCCCGCCAAAGTCAAAGTTTGTAAAGCCGACGCGATGGATGAGCAGCCCCAGGATTTCCGTTGACCCGCCCGGGCCGCCTCCCGTCATCGTATAGAGCAAGTCAAAGCTGTTCAGGCCGCTGGTGATTTCCAGCAGGAGCACCGCAAAAATGACCGATTTCAGCTCCGGGATGGTGATGTGCAAAAACAGCTGCCATGCGTTTGCCCCGTCGATTTTTCCGGACTCGTAAAGCTCGTCCGGGATGCCCTGGATGCCTGCCAGCAGCATCATCATCACGAACGGGAAGCCGGACCAGCCGTATGCGAAGAGCACCGCGCCCATGGCCGTGGCAGGATCGCCGAGCCAGTTTTGCGTCCATGCGCTCAGGCCAAGCTTTGTCAAAAGCGTGTTGACAAACCCCAGCTCCGATTGGAACATCCACCGCCATGTGTTGGCGGAGACGATGGACGGAATCGTCCAGGGCAACAGCGCCAGCACGCGGCAAACCTTGAGGCGGCGGCTGCTTCCCTGCAAAAGCAGCGCCGAACCAAACCCCAGCGAGAAGCGGATGATGACCGAGTAGAAAATCCAAACAACGGTATTTTTAAGCACCTGGCCGATTTCCGGGCGTGAAAACATGCGCTCAAAGTTGTCAAGCCCGATAAACGTCGTCTCCAGCGCCGGAAACTTGATCTTGGAGACGCTATAGACAAACGTCCGCACAAGCGGTGTGAACATCATCAGCACTAAAATGAGCAAGGTAGGCAAAACAAAAGTAGCGCCCGTAAGATATCTGCGCCGCTTTTGTACGCTGACGCTTTGTAGGAATAGTCTTTTTTTCATGTGCACCTCCTCCATGGCGCGCCGCAAACGCAGGCCCTGCGCGCGGCGTAGAACCGTGCGCAGGGTGCCTTGCGTTTAAAGTTAGATCATTCCTTCGGCGATGAGCGCATTGCCTTGCTCAACGATGTTGGCGGCCGTTTCAGCGGCGGTTTGCTCGCCCATGACGGCTTTTTGCATCTCTGTAATGATGATCAAGCGGAGCTCCGTCCATTCAGGCAGCGTCGGCGGCGCTTTGGCAAGCGCGGAGGCTTCATTCAGCACGGCGTAATCCTCGCTGTTCCAAGGCGCGTAGTTTTCGGTGCTGGAAATTCTGGCGGGCATGCGAATCATGAGCTCTCCCAGCGTGTCAGACTGCGTAAACCACTTGACAAAATGCTTGGCGCCCGCTTCGTTCGGCGTTGAGATGGGCACGGTGAAGAGCCAGCCGCCCGTACGGCCGTAGCCGGAAGGTGTCCTGTAAACGACATAATCGATGCCGGATTCCTTCACGGCGTCCACCCATGCGTCAGAGTGGTTCATCATGGCAATTTTGCCTTCGGTAAACATTGGCAGCACGTCGTTGGCAGTTGTATAGTTAATGCATCCTTCGGGCACATAGCCGTTTGTAAACAGATCCATCCACGTTTGAATGGCTGCAATGGATTCTTCACTATCCATGGTTACCTCTGTCTGGGCCTCGTTCACCCAAGAGCCGCCGTTGGCGTAAAGCAACCACGTGAAGGAACTTTCAAAGTTGGCCGGATCTACCGTGGATCCTGCTACGGCATAGGGGTAGAATTCACCATTGGAGCCGGCCTTGAGCGCTTCACAAATTGCCAGGAAGTCGTCCAGCGTCCAGTCCTCTGCCGGCAGCGGAACACCAGCCTGCTCAAAAAGCGTTTTGTTAATCAAAAACGCTTCACCAATGCCGCCACGATACGGAATGGCATACACCTTGCCGTCGGAAATGCAGGAATTCCATACACCCGGCTTAAAGTCAGCGATGTCGACGTCTGCCAAGTCTTCTTCAGTAAACTCAAGCAGTAGGTCGCGGCGCATCAACGCGCCCAGGAACGTCACGTCGATTGCCGCAACGTCCGGCGCCGTCCCACCCAATACGGCCGCGATGATCTTTTCGACGTAGGAGTTGTTGGGGAAGGT
>DVLH01000102.1 GCA_018715585.1 Candidatus Aphodomonas merdavium | reverse complement strand
CACATATGAAGGCGATACGCGTGGAGATGCGTGGTACGTGAACTTTGAAGCCGTTAACGATGCGATTTATGAGACATCTGCTAAAAGCGCCATGGATGAACTTACCGAAGACGCGCTTGCCAATTTGCGCGTAGCGATCCCAGCCATCATCAAGGAATTTGATCCGGACAAGCAAACGGTAACCGTACAGGTTGCCATCAGAGAAAAGGTGGCGCAAATGCTGCCGGACGGTTCCAAAGCGAATGTGGACAAAGAAATTACCGAGCTGCGCGATGTTCCTGTCGCTTTTCCGCGTGCGGGCGGTTACAGTTTGCTCATGCCTATTCGCAAGGACGACGAATGCCTGGTAATCTTCTGCGACCGGTGCATCGACGGGTGGTGGCAAAACGGCGGCGTGCAAAGCCAGGCGGAGAGCCGCAGCCATGACCTTTCCGACGGGATTGCGCTGATCGGCCCCTGGTCGCAGCCGCGCAAGATCAAGGGGAAATGGCCCACCGGAGGGGCCAGGCTCATGAACGACAGCGGCGGGTGCTACGTGGAGGTGGGCAACGGCACGGTGACCATCGCCGGGGATTGCGTCGTTACGGGCAGCCTGACGGCGGGCAGGCCGGGCGAGGAGGGGAAGCCGGGCAGCGTGCACACGTTCGAGGGGGAAATCTTCCGGGCACAGACGAAGATTGCCGACCTCAACAACGAAGTCGCCACGAACCTTCAGTCTCCCGCCGTCGTCGCCATTTCCACGCCGAAGCTGGATATCAACGGCAAGGAATACCAGGGCCATACGCACACAGGCGTGGAGGCGGGCGGCGATACGTCCGGCGGGGTGAGCGAGTACTATTGACGGCAATGAACAGGAGGTGAGCCCATGGCGGAACCGTCGTTGCGCTACCGGAGGCTTGATCCGCAGGGGGATATGGTGCTCGGCAACGGTTCGGGCACTTTTTTAACGGGCGTGGAGGCGATGCGGCAGGCGATTTCCACGCGGCTAAAGCTTTTGCAAGGGGAGTGGTGGGAACGGCCGCAGGACGGGCTGCCGCTGTTTCAGCAGATGCTGGGCAAACCGGCCACGCAGGCGCAAAAGGAACTGATGGACCTGCTCATTACCGAGCGGATCATGGATACAAAGCTGGTAGAGGGCGTGGAAGCCGTGCGGAGCGAAATGCAGGGGCGGGCATATGCCTATTCCGCTGCGGTGCGCACGGCGTTTGGAGAGACCCCGGTGGAGGTGAGGTATTGAGATGGCATATTTTACACCGTATATCGACGCGTCGGGCTACCATTACCCGACGTATAACGATATCCTGTCCTATATCGTGGAAAACGCGTACGACATCTTCGGGCAGGACGTCTACCTGGGCAACGACAGCCAGGATTACCAGCTGATGAGCATCTTTTCCAGGGCCGTCTTTGACAGCTATTGCGCGGCTGCGCTGGCATATGACGCGCACAGCCCGGCCACGTCGGTTGGGACGGGGCTGGACGCGGTCGTGGCCGTCAACGGCATCGCAAGGAAGCAGGCCACGCGCTCGGTGGCGACCGTCATGCTCAGCGGGGAGCCTGGCGTAACCATCACAAACGGCATGGTGGCGGATGAAAACGGCATGCTGTGGGAACTTCCCGCAACGGTCGTGCTTGGCGATAGCGGGACGGCGGAGGCACAGGCAACCTGTAGCCAGTACGGGCAGGTGGTGGCGCTGCCGGAAACCATCAACCGCATCATGACGCCGCAGCTTGGCTGGACGGGCGTGACGAACGAAGCGGCGGCCATCCCCGGCAGGATTGCGGAAACGGACGCGCAGCTCCGCTTGCGGCAGACAATCTCCACGGCGCAGCCGTCGGCCTCCATGTACGAAGGGCTTTTGGGGGCGCTGCGGGCGGTGGAGGAGGTGACGCGCGTGAAAGTGTATGAAAACGACACGCACGACACGGACGCAAACGGCATCCCGGGCCATTCCATCTGCTGCGTGGTGGAAAACGGCGAGAGCGCAAGCATTGCGGAAACGATCTTCAACAGAAAGCCCATCGGGTGCGGCACGTATGGGGAAGAGACGGAAACGGTAACGGACAGCTACGGCAATAAAAACAGCATCTCGTTCCAGCGCCCCGCCTACGTTGATTTTGATGTAACCGTAACCGTCAAGCCGCTCACCGGGTACAGCGAGGCGGACACGCCTGCGGCAATAGCGGCCGGGATTGCCAGCTACTTAAACAGCCTGACCATCGGGGATGGGCTTACGGTGTCGCTGCTGTGGTGGGCGGCGATGAACACGATGGCGGCGCAGAGCGCGCCAACGTTCTCGATCACGTCCGTCACGGTAGGGCGGCATGGGGAGGCGCAGGGGACGGAGGACATCGCGCTCACCTTTGACGAGGTGGCGCGCGGGAACGTCAATTATATCGAGGTGGTGAGCGGATGACGCCCGAGCGCTACGAAAACCTCATCACCTCGCAGCACAGGGGCGCGCCGAAGTTTGTGGCTTGGGTGCGCTTTTTGGTATCGCTCCTGCAACCGGAAGCGGGGGAGGAAATGATTGCGGCGTTCGCGCTCTCCGGCGCGCAGGGGGCGCAGCTGGATACGCTGGGGACGCTTTCGGGGATTGGGCGGGATGTGCTGGGGGAAGGCACAAGCCTGGAAGATGGGCTCTACCGCAGGCTGGTGCGGGCGAAGATCGTCAAGAACCAGTTCAAGGGGCAGCAGGGGGAGCTCTCCTCCATTTGGGAGACGGTGTTTGGGAGCGACCTGGGCATCCGGGTGCATGACAACCAGGACATGACGATGGGCGTGGAGCTGACGGGGAGCGATTACTCGCCGGAAATGATGGGGCTGCTGCTGGGCGGATATATCGTGCCCAAACCGCTTGGGGTGGGCATCGGGTACCGGCTGACGACGGAATTTCCGGGGATGGAGCTATATCCGGGCGGTTTTATCAGCGCGGAAGGCACGCTGGAAATTCCCAGCGGTGATGAGCGGAATATGTTTCACGTGGAGATGAAAAGCGGCGCCGTGCTTTCAGCGCATGGGGCGGTGGAGATCACCTCCGCGGAGGAGTAGAGGAGGGAAAAAGCTTGGAGATGAAAGCCTTTTTGACCGATGCGGGAAGCGCAGTGGTGACGCAGTTGCTGGCATCGCAGGGGGAATTGACGGTCACACGGGCGGAGATCGGCAGCGGGATTGTCACGAGCGAGGAGGCGGCACGGGAGAGGACAGAGCTGATTTCAAAGCTTGCAAATGCAAACCTGGCGTCGTGCACGCTGTCCAACCAGCAAGCGGCCATCGACGTGCAATACAGCAACGAGGGTCAGGAGGAAAGCTATTCCGTTGGGGAAATCGGCATCTATTGCAAGGACCCTTCGGACGAAACGCAGGAAGTGCTCTACTGCTATGCGACGTTCGGCGACACGCCGGACACGATCGTTGCGGGGAGCACGGCGCTGTATACGAGGACGTACCGGGTGTTTATGTTCGTCAGCGATGTACAGAACGTAACGGCAGAAATCTCTCCGGCCGGGACGGTGTCGCCCAGCGATTTGGACGCGGCAATTTCGGCGCTGGAAACGGAAATCGCCGCGGAGCTTGAAGAAAAGGCGGATAAAACCCTTTTGACAGCAGCGGTCGGGACGCCTGGGGTAGACCCGATGAAGCCTGTGTTTACGGGCAGCGACGGGAAGCTTGGGGTGCTGACGGCGGCGGAGGCGAGGACGGCGCTGGGGGTGCCGCGCATCTGGGCGGCGTCGGCGACGCTGA
>DVLH01000101.1 GCA_018715585.1 Candidatus Aphodomonas merdavium | reverse complement strand
GAGCGGTTCTGATTGTCGCCCGCAATCGTTCCCGCCCCCGTCATCACGTCGGACATGCCGATTGCAAGCTAAACGGTTTCCGGTTCGATAAAGGCGTGGTCTGCAACGGCTGCGCCCGTCTGCACGGGATGGTCGGTAATCTTTACGTTCAGCGCATGTGACGAAGAAAACACAGCGTCAAACAGGTAACGGTTTCCGCTTGCGTCAACCAGCATCGTTCTTTCGCTCATACTTTGATCCTCCCGCGCATGTTATGGTGCAGCCTGCGTTCCAGCAGCCGGTTGACGGCGTATGCCGTAGAAGCAGCATCGCTTCCGTATACATTCATCGTTACCGGCGCTTCCACGCGCGTGTTGTTGACCGTATCGCGGCTGACCGCGCCGGAAAAAAGGCTGCCATACGTTGGCACGCCCATATCGCTGAACATGGCCGAAACGAGCGAGCGGGAGCGCTGCGTGTTCTCGGCCGGGATGATATACTCCCTCACGCCCTTTTCCCCCACGACGGCATAGGTCGCATCATCCACAAAACCGCCGTCTCCAAACGCCTGCGGAAGCCGCATACCACTATAATCGATGCCGGACGAGGACGATGCCGTCCTGCCCGAAGCGCCCTTGTCCCCTGCGCTGCCGCCAAGGCCGCCGGATGCCGCGGAAGCAAGCGCCTGGCTGGCAGCGGCGGCGGCTTCCACCTGCGCGAGGATGGCGCTGACAAACGCGGAAGCGCCCGCCGCGCCCGCGCTCTGCGCGGAGGAAACAAACCCGTCCAGCGCGCCGCTTGCGGCGTCCGCAAGCGCCTGTGCGGCGGATTGCACGTCGCCCTGTTTGTTGGCAAGGCCGTCCGCCATGCCCTGCCCGCCTGCCTCGCCCGCTTCCTGCCCGGCTTTGGCCATCTCCTCCCCGCTCTCTGCCAGCCCGTCCGCAGCCTGATCTCCATATTTCTCTATCAAATCAAGCGCGCCGGTGCTATCGGGGGCTTGCCTCCATCGCTCGCTCCAAGTATCGTTAAGCGCAGTGAAAGCATCTTGTACCTCAAAAAAAGCGGATGCCGTAAAATTGGCGTGGGACAAACCGTTTGCAGGTTCAGCCGCAGTTTTTCCGCGGTTTTCTTCGGTAATATTTCCTGCCGGAAGTGGCGAGGCGCTCCATTGCCGCAAAGCACCGAGCACCTGTTCCAGCGCATGCTGGATTGGCGCTGCCTCCGCTTGCGATTGACGCAATGCAGCGGCGCTTTCCTTTGCCAGTTGCTCGAGCGATTGATTGGTCCTGCGCTGCCCGGCGTCCATCTCTGCTAAGGCCGCAAGGAGTTCCGCGTTGCCTTCCCGCGCGGTTTCCATCGGAGCTTGTCCCGTACCGGCCTTTCCAGGCGCGCTGTTTTTTCCGGTGTATTCGCCAATCCTCTCGACCACCGCCTGCAACGCAGCTTTCACGCCGTCTATCCCTCCGGCAAATTCTGCCAAAAGCGGCTCTTCCAGCCCAATGCCTGCCAGAAAGCGCTCTGTATTCGGATTCCGTGCCCGGTCGGCAATCAAATCTTCCGTCGCTTTCATCCGCGCTTGCAAACGGTCAGACGCCTGCACAATGCCGGAAAAAGCTTCCTGCCCAGAATCCTCTGTAAGCGCGTCAAGCGCGCCGCGCAGCGCTTCAACGGCTTCCATGGCCGCCTGATAGCTCGCATGGTCGACGGAAAAACCTACTTTGACTAAATATTCTTTAAGCGTCTCCGCCATACACACCCTCCCGCCCTCTTTGTTTTCCCCGGTTCCGCCGTCCCGCGTTTTCCGCTTCAACGCTGCCCGCCGGATTTCGCCTTTTGTTTTTTGTGTCTTTTTTGCCCTGCTTTTCCCAGCTGATGGAAGCCATCGTAATGGTGAAAACGTTTTAAAGGTGTCGGTAAAATCGTTGCCAGCAATTTGTCCGGCAAGCAAACAAATTAGATATCCTCAGCACCGGCCTCGAGAGCATTTCCGGCAGCCACGACGCAATCGCCCCAGCAGAATATCCGGCCGCAAAACCGGTTTTCCCCAACTTCTCAGGCGTTTTCACCGTATACGTTGCCCCCATCCTTGTGCGCGTTGCGCGCCCGCGCGGCGTTTTCGCTGCGCACGGCGATCAGCTCGTGGATGTCGAGCAGGTCGCGCACGGTGTATGTCCCGTCCCATAATTCGTGTTGTCTCCAGAAACCTTCCGCCACGGGCAGAAACAGGAATTCATCGTAGTTTTCTCCGTGTACGGGAAGAAAGCTCGTGCTATCCGTTATTTCAAAGCCGAGCTGAGCGCGGTAAAAAAACTGGATGTACCAAATACAACGGCGTGCTTTGTAATCAGGAACGCCGCAGCGCTGTCGTGCTCAATCTCCGGCACTTGAAAGTGGCCGGACTTGTCCACAACCTCCGTCCAGCCGCTCTTGAGCCGCTTTTCGCACACCTTCATTGAACAGTGCATCAGCTTTTCAAGTTCTTCTTCCGTTAAAACTTTTAGCGAAAGCGCCATAAACAGGTCTGAAAGCGTCGTTCCTTCAGGCAGCGTTCCGCCAAGCAGGTTTTTCCACGCCGTTTTGGCGACCGATACGCCGGTAAACGCATCGAACATCCGCACCCGGTATTCGCTGCCGTTGATTTCAAAGCATTCGTACTCGCTCTCCACGCGATCGTACTGATAACTTTTCAATTCACTTTTGCCCATGGTTCCCCCTTTCCGGCGCGCGTGCCGTGATTTCGTGTGGTGTATAGTTTTTTATATGATATAATCCATGGAAAAGGAGGTTCGCTTTATGGATGTTTTTCTGTTTATCGTTGGCTTTGCGATTCTGCTCAGTCCTTATGTGCGCGTTATGCGTGGAGAAACGTTAGCACGCGTCGCGATTTTCGCCGTATTTCTATTTCTTATATGGGCGGTCAACGCGATTCGTAAGATGGAAAAAGATAGAGAGCGCTCCGCTCAAGTCCAGCGTAAAATCAATCGCACGCTTGAGAGGATTGCCGCCGCACTCGGCGCAAAGGAAGCACCGTCCGATAACAAACAGACGGACAAAGATTGACGCTCTCCATGCCGTGGATTCCTCGTTCAACCACCATAACCCGCGCCAGCAGGCGCAGCGCTTCCATAAACCGGGCATTTGGAAATAGGGCGGCGCTTTTTAGCGCCGCCCGTTCTTTTTTAGTAGTCAACCTTTTGGAACAGGAAATTCCATATCCAGCTCTGGCCCTTGTCCATTACGGTTTTGTCGGGCAGTTTCTCGAAAGAGCCGCCGGACATGTTCGATACATCGCCGTTGACGGTGTTCTCCAGGCGTGCGGTGATTTGCGCCCACTCGCTGGAAGGGGCTTTTTCAAGATAGGTATACCATTTGCGAAGGCTGATACAGGCGCTGCTTGTTTGAAGCACGCTGAAGGACAGCAAGCCGTTTGTGGCCATAATTTTGCTTGTCATCACGCTTCCGTCGTGCGCAAGGTCGTTTTGGCTGGCCACTACCGAGCGTCCCACCTTGATGTTGGAGCAGCCCTCGCCTGTAAGGGTGAGCTGGCCGAGGGAAGGATGGTTCAAAACCAACACATGGTCCGAAAAGCTATACGTGCTGTAATTCATGCTGGCCCTCCTTATCTGTCCACAATCACAGCGATATTGACGCCGTGCACTGCGCCCGCTTCCTTGATGGAGACGTAAATATTGGGCGCAATGCGGCGGTCGCGGTCCGCGCTGGGCTGCTCATCGATGGGTTCAGATTGCACGACATATCCTGCAATGGCATCGCCGGTTTCCAGGTTCAAAACCGCAGGTTCCGTCCAAATGCCATCCGCCAGGAAACCAGTACGAACCGCTCTTTCGCATTCCGCTGCTACGGCCGTTTTGAGCTGCGTCATGCCAGCTTCTGTCTGCGGAATTTTCGTCGTGGTGTTATACAGAAGATCGCTCACACCCATTTGAATATTATAGGCAAGCTGATCCACGCCCAAGCGATGGTCAAAGAAGTCTCCATTGGCCATCACGCCTTCCTCAATGCCTGAATACACGCCACCTCGAGTGACATATATATTCCCGTTGTTGGTCTTTATCGTGGATACTTGTGTTGCCGTAAGGCTGTCAGGGGCGACCCCTGCCAGAGATTTGAATTTAAGCGTATATGCGCTGTTTACAGTGCCGTCGTTAGCTCCCATGGCAAACCCCATCAGGGCCGCGCCGGCATAGCCGGTAGCGCTGTACAGCCCGATGCAGCGGGAATAGGAAAGCGTTTTCAATGCAGAAAACACATCCCCTTCATCACCGGCAAGCGCAGTTTCTTCGCTTGTGTCATAGAAAAGCACGTGGTTGTTCAATGTTTCAATGTACGCGGCAACCGTCAGGATATCGGCAGTTTCAATGCCGCAGCAGTATAGGGCGTACCAGTCATCGGAGGCATCTACACATGCAGTTACTGCTTCCACCCACGCTTCAGGAGCCTCCTGTCCGCCCACCTTGCTTCCAATCATCACCTCTTTGGGCGCAGGGGCCTGCGCAAAATATTTTTCCGCCGCCAGGTATTCAAGGTCAGACGTATCAAAGCCGTCGTCAAGCATCGCAGCAAGCGTTTCATATTTGCGCACTCGTTCCGTGGAAGGAATTACCGTGGATTCTCCAAGAATAAGGCCGACGTTGTAGCCGGTGCGCGCAGTAGCAACCGCACCAACGCGAACGACAACATCAACATTGGCGTTGAGATTGAGCATGTAAATTTCCCCTTTCTTACGGTTGTATGCTAACGGGTGCAGAGGAAAAGTATGCCTCTTCCATTTCCGTAACTGCACACTCATATAGCGTAATCACAAGATCGCAGCGCTCCCACCACTGATTCTGATGCAGTTCAGGATTGCGCAGGGCCGGTGGAACAGCCGTCACAGGATAAAGATGGTTCCGTTGCAGGAAC
>DVLH01000100.1 GCA_018715585.1 Candidatus Aphodomonas merdavium | reverse complement strand
GAGTTGCGCCGCCAGCTCGTGATCTGGTCTGAAAAGCTGCGCGCCGCGGGAGAGTGCGGCGGCTGCGAGGTGGAACTGTTGCGGGCGGTCATCAGAATGGTGGATGCGCAGGAAGCTGTGGACGTGAGCAGGGAATGAAGGGGGTGGATAGGAATGAAACTGAACGCGATCAAAAAATGCTGTATGAACACAGGGCAGTTTTTGGTTCTGCACACGCGAAGTGGATGCTGGTTGAGCAACGGGCGAGCTTGCTGGCCGACGGATGGGATGGAGGTGCGTGAGGCGCACATACGGACTCTGTTTGACATCGATGCGAAGAAGGCGGATGACCTGACCATACGCGAGGTTGAGCAAAGCGACGAACACCTGAGCATTGAGATGGACCCGTTGGAAGAACGGCTGAACAATATCGGATACATTTGGGATCGCGGCGTGCTGTACGCGGTGTTGACCGACAAGCAAGGGCGTGCGCGCATCATAAACACTGCATGGCTCAAGCCGGCAGAGGGCAACCGCAAAGAGTTGCGCTTTGTCCTGCGGAAAAGAGGGCGGGGCGGCGAACTGGTAGCGGCGTGCGGCGATTTATTGGTGTCGGCTATCGTCGTAGCGGAAGAAGCGGGTCGTGCGGCGCAGCTTATGGAAAAACAACGCGAGTTGACGGCGGTAGAACTGGCAGGGCAGGAGACAGAAGAGTAGGCGTCTCTTCTACTATATATGTCTGGGCGCAAGCCCTTTCCGGCCTTGAATCGGGTATTAACAAATGGGTAGGAGGCACGTATGATCACCGGCAAAGGGTATGAAGTGCTGTTCGATCGCAAAAGCGATCCGCAGATAGATTTGCAGCATGGACATGTTTCGCGCTATCGGACAAAAACGGTAGACGCTGGCCCTATGCGATACATAGAGATATACCCGATCCTCCGCGCATGGGAGGGGGCAGGCAGGGCGCGCAAAAAGCGTCAGGAATCATCTCAGGCGCAGAAGAATCTTAACGAGCGCAATGCCCGGAAAAAGATCGAATGGCTTTTCAACGAGAACTTCGGGGAGAACGATATTTTTGCGACGCTGACGTTTGCCGAAGCCGTTGAAGAGGGCGATGCGCTGAAGGCGGTTCAAAAGCTGGTCAGGAAAGCCAGGGACTATATGCGACGCGACACTTCCCGCGAGGGAGCGGTTTTGAAATATATCTACGTCATCGAGGGAAAGGTGGGCGCCGACGAAGTCGAGCGCTTCCACGTCCACATGGTGGTTTCCGGCGTGAGCAGGGATACGCTGGAAAACCTGTGGGAACACGGCCGCGCAAACACAAGGCGGCTGCAACCTGATAAAAACCAGTATACGGGCTTGGCCCGATACATGACCAAACAGAAGGCGTTTCGCCGCCGGTGGAATTGCTCGAAGAATCTTCGCCGCCCGAGGGAAACTGTGGCGGATCACAAGATCAGCCGCAGGCGCGTAGAAAAGCTGGCGGCAGAAACACAGTATGCGGCAAAGGAGATATTTGAGCGCCTAAACCCCGGATTCTGGTTGGTGGAGCAGCCGGAGATCAAAGTAAGCGACTATGTGCCCGGCGCGTATATCTACGCCCGGATGCGGCGAAAGGAGTGAAAGACTTGCGCAGGGAGAGCTTGCCAGCGCCGGCGGAATCGGTGGAACAGCAATATCTTTTTCAGTGGGCGCGGATGCAGGCGGGACGCTGGCCGGAATTAGAAATGCTTTATCATGTACCCAATGAGGGCAAAAGGAACCCGGCGGCAGGTGCGAGGCTCGTGGCGGAGGGGCTCAAAAGAGGCGTCCCCGATATTTGCCTGCCAGTGGCGCGTGGCGGATGTCATGGGCTTTACATAGAACTCAAGCGCGAGCGCGGCGGAGTTGTGTCGCGGGAACAGGAACGATGGATCAGAGCGCTTGCGCAGGAGGGGTACTGCGCCGCTGTATGCCGCGGTTGGGAGGCGGCTGCCAAGCTGATCCTAAGATACCTTGCAGGCGAGATCGGGCCTGACGCATGCGGCGAAGAAAAGGCCAGGGAACGAGGTTGAGAAGGAGGATGCAGGATGAATAACGTTGATCTCATCTATCGATCAGTGGCGGAAGATGCCCTGACCATGCTCGGCGCGCAACTTCCAGAGTCAAAAACGAAAGCGGTTGCGCGTTGCGTTATGGAGATACACCAGCTTCCGTCTGCCGACGCGCTGCCTGTTCGATATGCGGAGTGGATCTATGATCCAGCCGACATTGGCGGGTATGCCTGCAGCGAGTGCAGAACGAGGAATGAAAACATGCCGAGCATACGTGTGTCACGCAAGGTACTGGAAGAGCTTGCGGGTACGAAATACTGCCCGGAGTGTGGAGCGAAGATGATCTGGTAGTAAACAACGTAGAGAGGGTGACGATATGTCCATGAGAAAATACCTCCGAGATTTTGCGAAAATGAACGCGAGCGTACAAGCACATGCGCATAGCGAACGGCAAAAGGCGGCGAGGGAATATCTCAGTCAGCTCACGCGGAAGAACGCACGCATACAGGCCCTGATGGAACAACAGCAGCACTATCGAGAGACTGCAGAGCGCATCACGCGCGGATACAGCAAAGCGCCATCAGCGTCATCGCACAGAGCCGGGTCAGTGATCGAAGAGTGCGTCGCGGGCATTGATGAGGTCGAACGCGAAATCAAGCAGCGCATTGAAGAATATACGGAACTGACCAGAGAGATCGAGGCGGCGATCGCGCGCATCCCCGATGACAGGTATCGAGACATCCTGCGGTGGCGATACGTGAACGGTTGGAAGTGGGAACGGATCGCCAAGGAGATGAACTACTCGGACATGAAGTGGCTGTGGAATCTGCATAGGAGAGCGCTGGAGGCATTGGAAGTTCCCCCATTGAAACACGACTAAAAAGCGTGCTACAATGCAGTATAGAGAGATCGCAGGCGGGCGATCTCTTTTTATGTGGACGTGGCGAGGTGAACATGGCAAACAAAGCGATGCGGCCATGCGCTGCGCCGGGCTGTACTACCCTGACGATCGGCACGTATTGCCAGAGGCACAAAAAAGCGCTGGAGAGACACCCGGTTGCCTATCGCGCCTTGTACACCGACAAAGTCTATCGCGCTGCGCGGAAAGTGTTCATGGCGGAGCATCCTTTCTGCGCCGTTTGCGGAGCGCCGGCGACAGACCTTGACCATATCAGGCCGCATAAAGGAGACAAGGAGCTGTTCTGGGATCCGGCCAACTGGCAGGCGCTGTGCGCGAGCTGTCACAGCCGCAAGACCGCGAAGGAGGACGGGGGATACGGCAACAGGCGGCGGCCGGCCAGGGGATGACGGGGGCATACCCCCCAAGAGGAAAGTTTTGGAGCCTCCCGCCGTAAACCGTGCGGCCCTCAAATTTTTGAAAATTTCCCCGATGGAGGCTGCACAGGCGCGCATGCGCGTGCGC
>DVLH01000099.1 GCA_018715585.1 Candidatus Aphodomonas merdavium | reverse complement strand
GAAGCGGTGATTTTGCAATCGCGCCGGTATTTTCTCTTGGCGCCATTTATGCTATACTCATGCGGTCTCAAAGAGCATGAATGCCGCCATGCCTGACGGCCAAAAAAAGACGCAAAGGGGTATTTTTTTATGTTGGAAGCGTTAAAACAACAGGTTTATGAAGCAAATATGCTATTGCCGAAGTATGGGCTTGTCGTGTTTACGTGGGGGAACGTCTCGGGGATTGACCGGGAAAAGGGGCTGTTTGTCATCAAACCCTCCGGCGTGCCGTATGAAAAACTGCGCGCGGAGGATATGGTTGTGGTTGACCTGGAGGGCAAAAAGGTGGAAGGCGCGCTGAACCCGTCCTCCGATACGCCAACCCATGCCGAGCTTTACCGGCGCTTTGCCGGCATAGGCGGTATTGTGCACACGCACAGCCGCTGGGCCACCATCTGGGCGCAGGCCGGCAGGGCGATTCCGGCTTACGGGACCACGCACGCGGATTATTTTCATGGCGAGGTGCCCTGCACGCGCTCGCTGACGCGCGAGGAAGTTGAAAGCGCCTATGAGCTGGAGACGGGGCGGGTCATTGCGAGCCATTTTGAACAAAATGGGATCATTCCCGAGCATGTGCCCGCCGTGCTCGTCAACGCGCACGGGCCGTTCGCTTGGGGGAAGGACGCCCTTAAGGCCGTGGAGAACGCCGCCGTGCTGGAGGAGGTCGCAATGATGGCCTGGCACACGGAGGCGCTGCCCACCGTATCGCCGCGCACGGCAATGCGCTCCTATGTGCTGGAAAAGCATTTTCTGCGCAAGCACGGTCCCAACGCTTATTATGGACAAAAACAGTGAGTTTGTGCCCGCACAGGCGGCGCACCCAATGGAGAACGCGCACCGGACGCTGCTGCTGACAAGCGCGGCCAACGCCGGAGTGCTTGTCGAATACGGCACGCGCCGCCTGCTGCTGGACGGCATCCGCTCGCAGCCGTTCGCGCCGTTTTTGCCGACGCCGCCGCAAATTCTTGCAGAGATGCTGCACGGACCGGAACCGTCGCGCTGGCGCAACATTGATTACCTTTTCTTTACCCACCTGCATCCGGATCATTTTCAGGCGCAGCCCGTAGAGGATTATCTGCGTTTCAACCGCGTGCAGCGCGTCTTTGCACCGCAGTGGCCGCTCAAACCGTTCCCCGGCCTGCATCTGTGCGCGCCGGAGGACGGGGCGTATGTGGACTTTGCGCTGGCGCCGGATCTATCGCTGCGGATCATCGGCACGGCGCACATGGGAGAGGCCTATGCCGGCATGCGCAACAATGCCCTGCTGCTCACAGCGGGCGGCCGCAAAATCCTTTTTGCCGGCGACGGCGATGCCGTGCCTGCCTGGTACCAGGCGGCCGGCCGCGTGGACGCGCTGTTTGTCAACCCGCTTTTTCTCAACAAGCGCGCCATGGCGGAACTGCTGGAAGCGCATGCGCCCCAAACGGTTTTCGTTTATCACCTGACGGAACGTTCGCAGGAGCGCGAATCGCTTTTTTACTGGCGCGTAGCCGAGCGCGCTGCGGGGCGGCTTTCGCCGCAGGAGGTGCGCTTTTTCCCTGCCGGCACGAGCATTGCCCTGTAAATGCCTTGCCGGGTCAATGGGAAATGCTTGGATGTTGCATACCCCCCGGCAGCGCCGGGGGGTTGCGCTTGCAACCGCACTTGCCCGGCATGCCGGACAGAAAAAAGCCACAAGGAAGCACCTCCCCCTACCGCCTGCGGCGGCAGGGGGCGGGCGTTGAAAGCGGAAGCAAAAGGGGGGACCCGGTGCGCAAGGCTGCCAATGGGCATTGCCTGGCAAAAAAAGGCGGCGGCCGATGCCGCCGTTTTTTTACGAATCGTCCGTATTGAACAGGGCAGAGGAGAGGTAGCGTTCGCCCGTATCGGGCAGGAGCACAACAACTGTTTTGCCCTTGTTTTCTGGGCGTTTGGCAAAACACAGCGCCGCATGCAGCGCTGCTCCGGAGGAGATGCCGCAGAGAATGCCTTCGCGCCGGGCAAGCGCGCGCCCGGCGGCAAACGCTTCCTCGTCCCGGACGGGGAAAACTTCGTCGTAGACGGATGTATCCAACACCTCGGGCACAAACCCTGCACCGATGCCCTGGATGCCGTGTTCGCCTGCCCTGCCCTCGGAGAGCACGGGCGAGCCCGCGGGCTCCACGGCCACAATTTTGATGTCCGGGTTCTTTTCGCGCAGGTATTTCCCCACGCCGGTGATAGTTCCGCCGGTACCCACGCCGGCAATGAAGAGATCCACCTTGCCGTCCGTATCTTCCCATATTTCTGGGCCCGTCGTTTCGTAGTGTGCGCGCGGATTGTCGGGGTTGGTGAACTGCCCGGCAAGGAAAGCGCCGGGCGTTTCCTTTGCAATTGCTTCCGCTTTTGCAATCGCGCCGGCCATCCCTTCTTCGCCGGGCGTGAGTACGAGCTGTGCGCCGTATGCGCGCATGAGCTGCCGGCGCTCCAGGCTCATCGTTTCCGGCATGACAATCAGCGCACGGTAGCCCTTTGCCGCCGCCAGGGCGCACAACCCTACGCCTGTGTTGCCGCTTGTCGGCTCGATAATGACTGCGCCGGGGCGGAGAACCCCGCGCGCCTCAGCATGCTCGATCATTGCTTGGGCAATGCGGTCCTTCGCAGAGCCGGCGGGATTGAAAGACTCCAGCTTTGCCAGCAGCCTGGCGCACGCCCCCTGGGCGCTTGCAAGCCGTGAAAGTTCCAGCAGGGGGGTTTTCCCTATTAACGATTCAATGGAAGCATAGATACGGGACATTGCATGCTCCTTTTCTGCGGCTATGCCGCTAGTTTGAGCCGAGTATAAGCGTTTATAAGCGCCAGTGTCAATGGGCAGGCGGAGAAAACACTCGGCCTGCACGGGTTTTGCGCGCAGGCAAGGTGATATGCCGCTAACAAATAAAAGGATCAATAATGTAGGCAAACGCCATCGTTTGCTTCATGCGCGATGCAAGGGCAACACGTTTAAAAGCGCTGCCCAACGGCGGGGCGTTGGGGAGGGTATCGGCAGGATTTACGGCCCATCAAGGCGCCCGGGAGAGGCCATGCGTCAAGGCCGCGCACTGTTTTTTTATTGATGCAAATGTTCAATAGGCGCTGCGGGAAACCAACTGCCGAGCTCCCCGGACCACCGTTTTTGCGCCGGTGGGGTGGCAATAGCCGTCCTGGTGCTGGCGGAATGCCGGAAGGAGCGCGGTTTTACCCGGTGGCTGCCGAGGCAGTCTAAATGCATTCCTTTGTGGCAAACGCAACTGCGCGGTGTTTCGTGGGGCGCCCTAGCCGATGCGCGGCTTGTGCGTCCCCGCCCTGCCGTGCGGGAGAGGTAGCGGGACACAGTGGCCCCGCCAAATTGGCGCCGGGCCGCCGGGAACCAGGGGAGGCCCATCCGCTTGGCAAGGGATGGGTTTTGGTTATACCAAACGCTATCGCTGTGTGCCGGGGCGCGAGGGGCTTTCCGCTCCGCCCCTCCCCTTGGCACCGTAACCGGAAACGCTGCCGATGAAAAAAGGCGGCAGGCTTTATCATAGATGTGGAGGGAGCCTTTCGCTTCCCGCTGCGCCGGTGGATTTGCTTTTTATTACAAAAAAATCCGAACCCAGAAGGGTTCGGATGCTCTGCGTTTCATGCGGGAAACAGGACTTGAACCTGCATGAGCGTATTGCTCACTAGAACCTGAATCTAGCGCGTCTGCCAATTCCGCCATTCCCGCAGATGGTGGGCAGGGGTGGATTCGAACCACCGAAGTCTGCGACGGCAGATTTACAGTCTGCTCCCTTTGGCCGCTCGGGAACCTACCCACGAAAAAATGCTCGTCGGAGAGCTGGTGAAGGGAATCGAACCCCCAACCTGCTGATTACAAATCAGCTGCTCTGCCAATTGAGCTACACCAGCGCGCAAGCGCTGTTGCGCTTGAACCATAAGGACGACCCGGAAGGGGCTCGAACCCTCGACCTCCAGCGTGACAGGCTGGCATTCTAACCAACTGAACTACCGGGCCACGCAAAACAATGGGCCTTCAGGGACTTGAACCCCGGACCAACCGGTTATGAGCCGGCCGCTCTAACCAACTGAGCTAAAGGCCCAACCCCTGAGACGCACCGTCTGAGAAAGGAAAACGACTCCTAGGGGATTCGAACCCCTGTTACCGCCGTGAAAGGGCGGTGTCTTAGGCCTCTTGACCAAGGAGTCTTGATACGTCGATCGGGGTGAAGGGATTTGAACCCCCGGCCCCATGCTCCCAAAGCACGTGCGCTACCAGGCTGCGCTACACCCCGTTGGCCCAACGCATCACCACAAGCGACGGAAGCTATAATACCCTATCCTCGGGATTTTGTCAAGTGTGTTTTTGATTTTTGTTTGATTTAGGTGAGAAAAGGCGAAGGAAATCGCGCGGGCGCCTTGAATTATTTAAAATAGAAGTGCTTTTATGGCGCCTGGTTTTGGCCGAATAGATTCTATGCCATTGAGGGAGGAACAAAAAATGAAACGCATGCACAGGCGATTGGCGTTGACGCTGGCGGTGTTGACGCTTGTGAGCATGGTTGCAGTGGCAAGCACTGCGGCCGCTGCCAGCGGCAGCATCGTCGTCATCTCCAGCACAGCTTCCGTCAATATCCGCGCGGGTGGCAGCACGGACTATGCCATCATCGGCACGGCATACCCTGGCCGTACGTATCCCTACCTGGGAACGACGGATACGGGCTGGTATATGATCCAAATGGACAACGGCGCATGGGGCTGCGTATCCCCGAAGCTCGCCTACGTCACCGGTGCTTCCGGCACATCTCCTTCGAACCACTCCGGCACATGCTCCCACCGCATCGGCACGGTTCGCGTCAGCGAGCCTAACGGGGGCTATATCAGCATGTACCCCAGGCGCGACGCTAACGCAGGCCTGCTGCGCCATGTGTTCAGCGGTACGTATGATTGCGTGGGATATGTCAATAACTGGTACACGATTATCTGCGAAGGGTTTAT
This sequence comes from Candidatus Aphodomonas merdavium, assembly GCA_018715585.1. GTDB lineage: Bacteria > Bacillota > Clostridia > Christensenellales > Aristaeellaceae > Aphodomonas > Aphodomonas merdavium. The sequence continues at coordinate 10,907 of DVLH01000099.1, read as the reverse complement.
GGGCTACGTGCACGCCTACGACGTCACGTTCACCTCCAGCCCGGAAAATACCTATACGCCAGGCGCGGTTGGTATCGTCTGGATCGAGACGCAGGACATGGTCAACGTCCGCGCGGGCAACAATCAATATACCGACCTGCTCATGAGCGTGTGCCCGGGCGCTTCGTTCCTGTGCTTGGGCATCGACGCGAGCACCGGCTGGTATAAAATCCTGCTGCCGACGGGCCAAACGGGCTATGTTTCCAACAACCTTGGAACGTTTACGGGGCTGGGCAACGGCTGAGCGGCGTAAAAGCGCAAAAAACGAAGCGCCGGCTATGGTTTTGCCGATTTTTCTGTTGACAAGCCTCTGAAATTTTGCTATCCTATTATGGTGAGCCGCTCGGCCCGGGCTTAAATGTTCCGCAAGGGACTGCCTTGTTGCCGGCGAGTATGCAAGAGGGAGGAAAACGCGTGTACGCCATTATCGAAACGGGCGGGAAGCAGTATCGCGTGCAGCAGGGCGACGTCATTTACGTCGAGAAGCTGGATCTGGAAACGGATACCGCCGTTGAGTTCGATGTGCTCCTGCTCGGGGGCGAGGATTCCGTGAAAATCGGCAGGCCGGTCGTGGAAGGCGCCAAGGTTCAGGCCAAGGTTGCCGGCCAGGTCAAGGGCGAGAAGATCATCGTCTTTAAGTATAAGAGCAAAAAGAACTACCGCCGCAAGCAGGGCCACCGTCAGCCCTACACGAAGCTTGAAATCACTGCCATCAACGGCTGATGACGAGCGTACGCTTTTGCCGCGACAGCCGGGGGAGGCTGTGCGGGTTTACGGTGCTCGGCCATACAGGGTATGCGCCTGAGGGGGAAGACATCGTCTGCGCCGGGGTTTCCGCCCTGACCCAGACCGCCGTGAACGCGCTGGAAACAGTCGCCCATGCGCCGGCGAGCGTGATTGTGCGAAGCGGTTTTTTGAGCGTGAGGCTCCACAAGGGGCTGAGCGCCCGGCAGCAGTATGCGGCGCGGATTATCCTGCGCAGCGTGCGGCAGGGGCTTGAGGGTATCGCCGAGGCATATCCGGCCCATTTGAAGGTTAGCGAGTAAACGGAGGTGCAAACATGCTTACGATGAACTTGCAGCTCTTTGCCCACAAAAAAGGTGTCGGCAGCACGCGCAACGGCCGTGACAGCAATTCCAAGCGGCTTGGCCCCAAGCGCGCCGACGGGCAGTACGTCCTGGCGGGGAACATCCTCTACCGCCAGCGCGGCACCCACATCCACCCCGGCCTGAACGTCGGCATCGGTGGAGACGACACCCTTTATGCAAAGGTGCACGGCATTTGCCGCTTTGAGCGCCTGGGCAGGGACAAGAAACAGTGCTGCGTTTATCCCGTGGCGGAACAGGCTGCTGCGGAATAACGTTGCAAGGCGCCCTTCGCCGGGAAGCTTGCGCACAGGCGCGGAGCGTTCCGGTGGAGCGCGGCTGACGCGGCGCGGACGGCGCCGGAAAGGTTCGAAAGCGCAGCGTGCCTGAAAAGGCGGAACAATTGCATTCGTCCTCTCCCCAATGGCGGAGAGGACGTTTTTTTACCAAGTACGGAGGACGGACGATGGTTGGCGTATTGATCAACGTGGCGGCGGTGTTGGCGGGCGGTTTGCTGGGGCTTGCGCTGGGCAAGCGCGTGCCACAGCACTTGCGGGATACGGTGATGCAAGGGCTGGGGCTTTGCGTGCTCGTTATCGGCGCGCAGGGCGCGCTTGCAACGCAGAACGTGATGATTTTGATCGTCAGCGCCGTTTTGGGCGGCCTTGTGGGCGAGGTGGTCGATATTGAAAAACGGTTGGAAGGCCTTGGCGCGCGGACGGAGCGCGCCTTGACGCACGGCAAGGGCGGCGGGCGTTTCACGCAGGGGTTTATGACGGCGAGCCTCGTGTTCTGTGTGGGGGCGATGTCCATTGTCGGCTCGCTGGAAGCCGGCCTTGCGGGCGACAACGACACGCTGATTGCCAAGGCTGCGCTGGACGGCGTGGGCGCCGTGTTCTTTGCGGCGGCGCTCGGGCCGGGCGTGCTGATGAGCGCGGCCGCCATCCTGGTCTATCAGGGCGCGATTGCGCTCTTGGCGGGCGTGCTCTCGCCCGTGCTGTCGGACCCTGCCGTCAACGAGATGAGCGCCGTGGGCGGCATGCTGGTGGCCGCCATCGGCATCAACATGATTGGCGCGGCGAAGATTCGCGTGGGGAACCTGCTGCCGGCCGTGTTTGTGCCCGTAGCCTATTTTCCTGTGGCCAACTGGCTTTCGTCGCTTTTTTAAGCGAAGGAGGTGTCTTGATGCAAGAGGCAATGCTGTCCGTTCGCTTTGCAACGCCCGAGGATGCTCCGGCGCTGCGCGCCATCTATGCGCAGTCGATCGAAACGCCGGTTACGTTTGAATATGCGTTGCCGTCCGTGGAGGCGTTTGCACAGCGCATCCGCGATCTTTCGGCCACGTATCCGTATCTCGTCTGCCAGGCGCAGGGGCGCGCCATCGGCTATGCGTATGCGCACCGCGCCTGGGCGCGCGAGGCGTACCAGTGGGACGCGGAGCTGTCGATCTATCTGGACAAGGAAAACACCGCCCGCGGAATCGGCAAGCGGCTGTACGGCGTGCTAATTGCACTGCTGCGCTTGCAGGGTGTGCGCACGGCCTATGGCTGTGTTACGCTGCCCAATGAAAAAAGCGAGGGCTTGCACCGCTCGCTTGGCTTTCAACCCGCCGGCGTTTTTCATAACGCCGGGTATAAATGCGGGAAATGGCGCGACGTGGGCTGGTATGAAAAGCAAATCGCGCCCTATGACGCGCAGCCGCGCCCGCTCCTGCCGCTTTCCCAGGCGCCGCAGGAGGCCGTCCGTGCCGCGCTGGAGGCGTTTTGACTTTTTACCGGTTGCCGCACAGCCTTTCGGCCACATGCTTTGTAAAGAAGCTGATAAAGGGGCCGAACCCGACGGAGCACAAAAGCGTGCCCAGGCCTACGACGCCGCCCAGGGCAAACGCAACCAGCGTGCAGCAGCAGTCGGTCAGGATGCGGCACCAGAAATACGGTACCGGCAGCCGCCGGGCCAGCATGATGGAAAGGCTGTCATACGGGGCGATGCCCAGATCCGCCGTCTGATAGAGCGAGCAGGCGAAGCTCAGCACGAGCACGCCCGCGGGCAGCAGCAGGCGCCCCCAAAAGGCGTCCGGGACGGTAAAAAGGCCGTTGAGCAGCCGGATGAAAAACGTGGACGCCGTGCCCACGCAGAACCAGTTGACAAACGTGCCCACGCCGATCAGCCGCCGTCCCCACAATGCCTCCGCGGCAAAAAACAGCGTATTGAGCGCGATGAGGACGACGGAAAAGTCCATCCCCAGCGCGTCTGCCGTGGCCATGGCCATGGCGGAGCTGGGATCGTTCCCCATCAGCGATATTTTAAACAGCGCAATGCCAAGCCCCAGCGTCACAATGCCCAGCAGCATCACGGCCGTGCGGCGGAAAAAACGGGGCGGAAGCTTCTCAAGCAGGTGCGCACGCGCTGTGGCGGCGCGCAATCCTTTGCGCCCGTTTGAAGCGGTAATCATTTTTTAGCCTCCCATATCTGATAGCGGAAAAAACACGCTAAGCGCTTCCCGCACGGCGGCTTCAACCTTCGCCGCATCGGCGGGCAGCTCGCCCTGCGCGTAGAGTGCGGAGAGCGCCGGGCGCGCCGTGGCATCCGCGGAGACGGCGCTTTCGGCAAAGAGCAGCGACAGCGTCATCGCATCCGCTTCGCCCGTCTGGCGCAGGCCGTTCATTGCTTGAAACTGCGCCACGCGCTCGGCGGTTGCGCTGGAATACTCGGCGCTGAGCGTGTTGCCGCGGCTGAAATAGCCGAGCGATTGCAGGCGCTCTTTCATTTCGCGCACGCCCTCGTTTTCGTCCCCCTGCGTATAGACGACAGGGTTTGGCGCAGGCGTAACCGTAGGCTGCGGCGCGGACGTGGCGGACGGAACGGGCTGTGGGGTCAGCACGGGCGCAAGCGTAACGCCCGCGCTCGGCTGCGGCGGCTCCGTGGCCGCCGGCTCGTCGTCAAAAATGATGAGGCTGCCAATTTGCGTTTCCGCGGCGGCGGCTGCGCCTAAAAGCGCTGCCAGCACAAGGGCGGAGATAAAAATTTTCCATCTCTTTTTTTGCATGCCTAGAAGTATGCCACGGAGTGCCGGCACCGTCAAGCGTTTTCGGCGCAAAACGGTTCAAAAAAGGCCGGCTGTGTGCTAAAATAAGGAAAACGGATTGCTTTTCTATTCAGACACGAAGGAGGAACCGTGTTCATGAACGATACCCAAATCCTGCATGCGCTCAACGCTGCCACGCGGGAGGAACGGCTTGCAACCCTGCGCGCCCTGCGGCCGCAGCTGGCGTTCCCGCAGATGGAGGACCACATCAACAACCATATCCATACCACGTTCTCTTTCTCGCCCTATTCGCCCACGGCGGCCGCCTGGAAGGCGCGCGCGGAACGCCTTTGCACCGCAGGCATCATCGACCACGACAGCCTGGGCGGCAACCGCGAGTTCCTCGAGGCGTGCAAGATCGTCGGCATCGGGGGGACGAACGGCGTCGAATGCCGCGTGAGCATGGCGGGCACGCCCTATGAGCATGTGAAGATCAACAACCCCGACCAGGAAGGGAACGCCTATATCCTGCTGCACGCCGTCCCGCAGGAGCGCATCGAAGAGGTCGACGCGTTTTTTGCACCCCGGCGGGAAAAGCGCAACGAGCGCAACCGCGCCATGATCGCCAGGCTCAATGCGGTGCTTGCGGGGACGGGCATAATGGTGGACTTTGAAAACGATGTGTTGCCCCTTTCGCAGGCGGCCCATGGCGGCACGGTCACGGAGCGCCATCTTTCCTCCGCGCTGGCCCATAAGCTGGAAGCGGCGTTTGGCCGTGGCGAAAGGCTCGTTACCTTCCTGCGCCAGACGCTGGACAAGCCCGTTTCCCCCAAACAGGAGGCGATGCTTTCCGACGCGCAGAACCCGTATTTCCACTATGACCTGATCGGCTGGATCAAGGCGGAGCTGATCTCCTCGTTTTACCTGCCCGCGACGGAGGAATGCCCGCCCGTCGGCGATGTGATTGCGCTGGCGGAGCGCACGGGCGCCATCGCCGCCTATTCCTACCTGGGCGATGTGGGCGACAGCGTCACGGGCGACAAGCGCGCGCAAAAGTTTGAGGACGAGTTCCTGGACGGGCTGATGGATACGGTGGCGGACCTGGGCTTCCGCGCGATTGCCTACATGCCCACGCGCAACACGCCCGCGCAGATTGAGCGCCTGCGCGCGCTAATTGCCCGCCACGGCTTTATGCCCATCTGCGGCGAGGACATCAACCAGCCGCGGCAGAAGTTCATCTGCGAGGCGATGCGCGGCGGGAAGTTTGGCGAGCTGCGCGAGGCCACGTGGGCCATGATTGCGCACGAGCGCGAGGAAGACGGCCTGTTCAGCGCCGAAGCGAAGCGGAAATGGCCGGACCTGACGGAGCGCGTGGCCGCGTTTGCCGAGCGGGGACGCGCGTATGCCGCGCGGGAGGCGCAGTAAAATGCTCTCCCTTTCCGATCTCTCTTTCCTGGCCGTGCCGCTGCCGGAGGACCTGCAGCGGTTGAAGGCGTTTGGCGATTTTTAAGGCCTGGAACGGGCGATTGCGTCGCGCCTTTGCCGGGAGCTGCCGCTTGCGCTGCAAAAGCGGCTTCTGCTGGAGCGGGAGATCATCCGCCTTCTTCCGCGGAGCTATCCCTATAGCGAGGAAGAAGCGCTGGCGCGTTGCCGGACGGCGTTTGAGGGCTTTACGCCGCAGGAACTGTGGGCGCTGCGCGAGGAAGGCGCGGTGGATTGGCTGTATTGCCAGGGGGAGCCGCGCTATAAGGACGACTTTGTCGAGACGCTCGTAAAATCGCGGCCGTCGTATGCCGCCCGGTATGCCGATGCACAGCAGGTGCGCGCGCGCCAGGTATATTTTCAGGCGCTGGAAGATGCAATCGGCGAGATGCGCCGCGAGGGCTGCGCGCGCCGCCGCATTCGCGTGCGCATTACGGCGCAGGTGCGCGAAGAAGCGGCAAAGCCGGGCGAAACCATCCGCGTACACCTTCCGCTTCCCGTGGGCGGCGCGCAGGTGGAGCGCGTGCGCATGCTTTCCATGCGGCCGGCGTGCGGTGTGGTAGGCGCACAGGATAGCCCGCTGCGCACCGTCTTTTTTGAAAAGCCTTACGCGCCCGGCGATGTTTTTTCGCTGGAGTATGAATACGACATCGTCCAGCGCTATGTCGAACCGCGGGTGGAACAGGTCTTAAGCGAGCAGCCTGACCTTTATCTCCAGGAACAGCCGCCGCATATCGCCTTTACGCCGTTCATCCGCTCGCTCGCACAGCAGATCGTCGGGGAAGAGACGAACCCGCTAAGCAAGGCGCGCCGTATTTACGACTACCTTACGCAAAAAGTGACCTATTCCTATGTGCGGCCCTATATGACGTATACGAACCTGCCGGAGGCGATGCTGCTGAGCGGCAAGGGCGACTGCGGGCTGTATGCGCTTTCGTTTATCACGCTGTGCCGCTGCGCGGGCGTTGCGGCGCGGTGGCAAAGCGGCATGGCGGCAGGGCCGTTTTCCGTTTCCAGCCACGACTGGGCGCAATTTTATGCTGCGCCGTACGGCTGGCTCTTTGCCGACTGCTCCTTCGGCGGTGCGGCATGGCGCGAGGGCGCGCTTAAACGGTGGGATTTTTACTTTGGCAACCTGGACCCTTTCCGCCTGCCTGCTGCAAGCGCGTTTCAGCAGCCGCTGCGCCCCGCCATGCGCTTTTTGCGCAACGACCCGTATGACAATCAAACGGGCGATGCGGAGTTTGAAAGCGGCCGGGTGGAGGCGGAAGACTGGCTCGTGGAACGGGAGCTGCTTTCCATCGAAACGCTTGCCGCGCCGTGACGGCCGGAAAAACAGGCACCGTTGTAATTTTCTGCATTTTGCGGTATACTGTTTTCTCATTCTAAATGATTTCGGGAGGCGCCTCTATGGAGGAAGCGAAAGAAGTGCGGACCAATTTCATCTGGGATTTGATCGACGAGGACCTGGCTGCCGGCAAAAACGGCGGCAAGGTGCATACGCGTTTTCCTCCGGAGCCCAACGGCTATTTGCATATCGGCCATACGAAAGCCATGTACGTGGACTTTATGACGGCCGAGCGCTATGGCGGCGTGTGCAACCTGCGCTTTGACGACACCAACCCCGCGAAAGAGGACGTGGAGTTTGTCGAAGGCATTGAAGAGGATATCCGCTGGCTGGGCTTTTCCTGGAAGGGCGGGCTTTTCTTCGCCTCGCAGTACTATGAAAAATGCTATGAGCTGGCCGAATCGCTCATCGAGCGCGGCCTTGCCTACGTGGACGAGCTGACGCCCGAGCAGATGCGCGAATACCGCGGCACGTTGACCGAGCCGGGCAAAAACAGCCCCTGGCGCGACCGCCCCGCGGAGGAAAGCCTGCGCATTTTCCGCGAAATGCGCGCGGGCAAATATCCCGAGGGCCGCTATATCCTGCGCGCCAAGATCGACATGGCGTCGCCCAACATCAACATGCGCGACCCTACCCTCTACCGCATCGCCTACAAAAAGCATCACCGCACCGGCAACGAATGGTGCATCTATCCGATGTACGACTTTGCCCATCCCATCGGCGATGCGCTGGAAGGCATCACGCACTCCCTCTGCTCGCTGGAGTATGAGGACCACCGCCCGCTGTATGACTGGGTTGTGTCGGTGTGCGGGTTTGAAAATCCGCCCCGGCAGATCGAGTTTGCCCGCCTGAACCTGACGCGCACCGTCATGAGCAAGCGGTACCTGCGCCGCCTGGTGGAGGAGGGCTACGTTTCCGGCTGGGACGACCCGCGCATGCCTACGCTGTGCGCCATGCGCCGCCGCGGCTATACGCCGGCCGCCATCCGCGATTTTATCGAGCGCGCAGGCATCAGCAAGGCCGACTCGGTGGTGGATATGGCGCTGCTGGAAGCGTGCGTGCGCGACGACCTGGGACGCACGGCGCCCCGCGCGATGGCCGTGCTCCATCCGCTCCGCGTGACGCTGACCAACTGGCCGGAGGACCTCTTTGAAACGGTGCTGCTGGAAAACCATCCCGACCATCCCGAAATGGGCACGCACGAGGCGCGCTTTGGGCGCACGCTCTTGATTGAGCGCGAGGATTTCATGGAAGAGGCGCCCAAGAAGTTTTTCCGCCTCAAGCCGGGCGGAGAGGTTCGCCTCAAGGGCGCCTACATCATCCGGTGCGACGAGGTGGTCAAGGATGAGCAGGGCAACGTGGTGGAACTGCTGTGCACGGCCGATTTGGAGAGCCATTCCGGCACCGAAGGCGCAGCGCGCAAGGTGAAGGGGACGCTGCATTGGGTTTGCGCGCAGGATGCCGTGCCGTTCCAGGCGCGGCTGTACGAACCGCTGCTCAACGATGCCGCCGAAGAGGACGAGGATGTCGATAAAAAAGACTTTATTTCCCGCCTCAACCCCAACTCCCTGACGGTGCTCGATGGCTGCATGGGCGAAAAGTGGCTGGAAACCGCCAAGGACGGCGACCGCTTCCAGTTCCTGCGCATCGGCTATTTCTGCAAGGATCCGGACGGGTTTGTGTTCAACCGGGTTGTCGGCCTCAAGGATAACGCCAAGAAAAAATGACGGGCCTTGCGCGCCCTTTGCGGGGCGCCGCCCTTCCTAAAGAAGGAGTTTTTTGCATGAACGAAGTTCGCACGCGTTTTGCGCCCAGCCCGACGGGTTACCTGCATCTGGGCGGACTGCGCACGGCGCTGTACACCTATCTTTTTGCCCGCCGTAACGGCGGTAAGTTTGTGCTGCGCATTGAGGATACGGACCAGGAGCGGGAAGTGCCCGGCGCGGTCGATTTGATTTACCAGTCCATGCACCTTGCCGGCCTCTCCTACGACGAAGGGCCGGACGTGGGCGGCCCGTATGGCCCGTACATTCAGTCCCAGCGCAAGGAGATCTATCGCGAATATGCCTGGAAGCTGGTGGAGCTGGGCGCGGCGTATCCCTGCTTTTGCACAAAAGAGCGGCTGGACGAAGCGCGCAAGGCTGCGGAAACGCGGGGCGAAACGTTCAAATATGACAAGCATTGCCTTGCCATCCCGCTTTCAGAGGCGAAGGAGCGCATCGCTGCCGGCGAGCCATACGTCATCCGCCAGAACGTGCCGACCAGCGGCAAGTGCGGCTTTGACGACGCGCTCTTTGGCCATATCGAGGTGGACTGCGCCACGCTGGACGACAACGTCCTGCTCAAGGCGGACGGCATGCCCACCTACAACTTTGCCAACGTCGTGGATGACCACCTTATGCACATCACCCACGTGATGCGCGGCACGGAGTATCTCAGCTCCGCGCCGAAATATGACCTGCTCTATGACGCCTTCGGCTGGGAAAAGCCGGTTTATGTCCATCTGCCTGTCGTCATGAAGGACCAGACGCGCAAGCTTTCCAAGCGGTATGGCGATCCATCGTTCGAGGACCTGCTGCGCCAGGGCTACCTGCGCGATGCAATTATCAATTTTATCGCGCTGTTGGGCTGGAGCCCCCGCAACGACAGGGAATTTTTCACGCTTTCGGAGCTGGAGGAGGTCTTCGACCTGGAAGGGCTGAACAAGTCGCCTGCCATTTTCGACGTCAACAAGCTCACCTGGATGAACGGCGAATATGTGCGCAAGCTGCCGTTTGAAACGTATTATGAGCTGGCCATGCCGTGGTTTGAACAGGCGGGCGTCAGCGGCCTGGATACGCGCAGGCTTGCCGAGCTGATGCAGGGCAGGACGGAAGTCTTTAGCCAGATTCCGCAGATGGTGCGCTTCCTGGCGGAAATGCCGGCGTTTGACAACGAGCTGTACACGCATAAAAAAATGAAAACGGATGCGGAAGTTGCCAAGAAAGCGCTGACGCTCGTGCGTCCCGTGCTCTTGGGCGTTACCGACTGGACGGAAGAAGCGCTTCACAGCGCCGTGATGGCGGCCATCGCCGAGAGCGGCATGAAAAACGGCCAGGTGCTCTGGCCGCTGCGCATCGCCATCTCTGGCCAGGCCAACACGCCGGGCGGCGCGTTTGAAATCGCGTATCTTCTTGGCAAGGAGGAGACGCTGCGCCGTTTGGACGCTTCCCTGGCGAAGCTGTAAATTCATTCTCTCGATAGGGTCCGGCATTGCGCTGCCGGACCTTTTTCTATGCTGCGGGCGGCAAAAGCTGGCGGCGCGACGGAACGAAAGACGCCTTTGGTGCGCAGAAGGGGCGGCGGAATGTTAAAAAAGGCAGAACGCTGCGCCGGACGGATGCAAGCGCGCAAAAAAAAGAATAAACTTGCGGTTTTATCCACAGCGGCTAGCCGCTTCCGACATGTGAATGGAGATGTCCGTTTTTGACCGAAAGAGATGACATTTGGTAAGAGAAAGGCGGAAATTTTCATAGTGGCGTTGGAAAACGTGCGCTTTCATCTTGACATTTGATTTCCTCAACGGTAAAATAATTCTGTTAAGCTTGGCCGCATAGGCCAGATGTTTGAAAAGGGTAAGGGGACGGCAGCGGCCGTTTCCCTCTCGATAGATACAACCGAACATATCTTGTATCGGCGGACCCTTCTTGACTATCTGTATCTGTGTTGACCTGTGCCGGGCTTAAAGCTCGGTAATTTTTTTTCAAAAAAGGAGGTATCAGCGGAAGGTGGAAGCATTGTGGATTCTCCTGGCAGCGCTGGCTGCAGCCGCCGCTGGCGTCGCCGTCGGCTATACATATCGCAAAAACGTCACAGAAAAGCAGATCGGCAGAACGGAAAAATATGCAAAATCGCTTCTGGAAGAAGCGCAGCGTCGCGCTGAGGAAAG
>DVLH01000098.1 GCA_018715585.1 Candidatus Aphodomonas merdavium | reverse complement strand
GCTTATCATCGTCGCGCACTGCGAGAGTAGCACCGCATTTCCCACAAGTTTCGCTGTAATCTTTCCAACTTGTATGATACGTCGAGCCGCAATCGGGACAGACACGACGCCCTGCCATACGCCAGACGATCGTCTCGTCCGGAATATCCAGATGGATCACATGATCGACCTGTAAAATTCCTTCCAAGGCTTCCGCCTGTTTGATCGTGCGCGGGAATCCGTCCAGGATCACGCCATTGTGAAACTCGGGCTGTGTCAGACGGTCTTTGAGCATTGCGATCACCAGATCATCGGGTACGAGCCGGCCGGCGTCGATGTGCTCTTTCGCCTGCATTCCCAGCTCCGTACCGTTCTTCATATGGCCGCGCAGCATATCGCCCGTCGAAAGGGTCGGGATGTTCAACCACTTGCCTACACGCTCAGCCTGTGTGCCTTTTCCGGAACCTGGAGCGCCTAGAAAAATCAGGTTCATGGAACCCCTCCTTTCGTTGGTTGCGGCCGGGACCGAGATCCCGGCCGCTCATGGTAACGGATTACAGGAACCCCTTGTAGTGGCGCATGAGCATCTCGCTCTCAACCTGGCGCATCGTTTCAAGCGAAACGGACACGGCAATCAGCAACGAGCTGGCCGCAAACGGCAGGTTGATGCCGCCCCAAAGGGACACCATCGTCGGTACGGTCGCCAGCAACGCCAGGAACAAGCCCTCAAAGAGGATTAGCCGGCGCGAAATGCGGGCGAGGTAGTCGCTCGTCGGTTTTCCCTGGCGAATGCCGGGGATTGTCCCGCCGTTTTGCTGCACATTCTTGGCAACTTCCTGCGGGTTAAACGTGATGGAAGAGTAGAAGTACGCAAAGCCGATGATCAACAGCGCAAGCACCAGCTGATACCAGCCGCTGTACATAAACGAATTGTTCCACCACTGCGCAATCGACGAACTGGACCAGAAGCCCATGATCGTCCCAGGGAACTGAATGATGGAGTAGGCGAAGATCAGCGGGAGCACACCGCCGGAGTTGACCTTCATCGGGATATGGGTGCTTTGTCCGCCATACATCTTGCGGCCCACAACGCGCTTGGCATACGCCACCGGGACACGCCGCTCGCCCATACTTACATATGTAACGGCCACAACCATCAGCAAAATGCCAATGATCAACGCGATCGCCACCAGCACAGTCTTTAGGCTGAAGGACGTCACGAGCGTCGTGATGCCCGCCGCACACCAGTTAAACAGCGAAGCAATGATGCCAGCAAAGATCAGCATTGAAATGCCGTTGCCAATGCCGTTTTCGGTGATGCGCTCGCCAATCCACATGGCCAGCGCGGTACCCGCTGCCATCGAAATACCGATGACACAGGAAGTAACAAACGGCGAGCCGAACGTATCGGACTTCATCGCGCCCATGCCAGCCACAAGGCCGACCGCCTGCACAAAGCCCAGGATAACCGTAGCATAGCGGGTATACTGTGCGATCTTTTTGCGGCCTTCCTCGCCTTCCTTTTGCAGGTTCTCCAAATACGGAATAGCGACGGTGAGCAGCTGCATGATGATGGAGGCGTTGATGTAGGGCGTGATGCCCATCGCCATAATCGTCATCTGGCTGAACTGGTTGCCCGTCATGGCGGCCATAAAGTTGAGCAAGGAGAAATTCTCCATCGTCGCGGCAACCTTGGCGGTGTCGATGCCGGCAACCGGGATAACGCCAGCAAGCCGGTACACAAGCAGCATGCCTAGCGTATACAGGATCTTTTTGCGAAGCTCCAGCACCTTCCATGCGTTGCGTAACGTCTGAAACATCAGATCACCTCGGCTTTCCCGCCCGCAGCCTCGATCTTTTCTTTGGCAGTTTTCGTAAACTTCACGGCTTTCACGGTCAGCTTCTTGGTGATTTCACCGTCGCCGAGCACTTTCAGGCCGTCCAGCGGTTTGCGTACGATCCCTTTTTCCATCAAGGCGTAGATGTCCACATTCGCGCCGTCCTCGAACATATCCAGGTCCGCCACGTTCACGTAGGCATACTCTTTTGCAAAGATGTTCGTAAAACCGCGCTTGGGCAGACGGCGCACGAGCGGCAGCTGGCCGCCCTCGAAGTACGCGCCCTTGCCGTGGCCGCTACGGGCCTTGGCGCCCTTATGGCCCTTGCCGCTGGTTTTGCCAAGGCCTGAGCCAACGCCGCGGCCAAGGCGCTTGCGTGCGGAAACGGAACCAGGGGCGGGAGTCAATTCATGGAGTTTCATCACGACGCCTCCTTACTGCTCGATCTCTTCCACGGTGACCATGTGCTTGACGGCGAAAATCATGCCGCGAATGGCGGGATTATCGTCTTGCACGACGCTCTGGTGCAGCTTATGCAGGCCGAGGGCTTCAACCGTGCGGATTTGCTTTTTCAGGCAGGCGATAGGCGATTTCACAAGCGTAATCTTCAGCTTTTTCATCCTTCCTGCCTCCTTATCCCAGAATTTCTTCCACGGTCTTGCCGCGGAGTTTCGCGACTTGCTCGGCGCTGCGGAGGGTCTTGAGGCCTTCCATCGTCGCCTTCACCGTGTTGATCGGGTTGCTGGTGCCGTAGGACTTGGTGCGGATGTTTTTAATGCCGCACAGCTCCAGCACAGCACGCGCGGGGCCGCCCGCGATCACGCCGGTTCCTTCCGGGGCCGGGAGCAACACGACTTTCGCCGTGCCAAAGTAGCCGACCGTCTCGTGCGGGATGGTCGTATCCTTCGTCGCGATGGTGACCAGGTTCTTCTTGGCCGCCTCGGACGCCTTGCGGATCGCTTCGGGGATTTCCACGGCTTTGCCCATGCCGACGCCAACGCGGCCCTTCTTGTCGCCAATGACGATCAGCGCAGAGAAGCGCATGTTGCGGCCGCCTTTTACCGTCTTGGTAACGCGGTTAACGGAAACCAGCTTCTCCTCGAACTCCGGCGGCTCTTCATTGCGGTCGCGGCGGTCGCGACGCGGTCCACGGTCATCCCTGCGGGGCGGGCGATTGTTGTTATCTCTCTGAAAATTCTGTCTGTTTTCCATAATCAGAACTCCAATCCGGCTTCTCTGGCGCCTTCGGCAACAGCCTGTACTCGGCCCGTGTAAACGTAGCCGCCACGGTCAAACACAACGGTCTTATAGCCCGCCTGAATGGCGCGCTCAGCAACCGTCTTACCGACGAGCTTGGCTGCGCCCTTCTTGTCGAGCTCCTCAAGCCGGCCGCGGATGGCCGGGTCAAGCGTGGAAGCGGAAACCAGCGTAACGCCCTTGGCGTCGTCGATCAGCTGCGCATAGATATGCTTCAAGCTGCGGAAAACACAAAGACGCGGGGATTCGGCCGTGCCGGAAATCTTTTTCCGCACACGCTCATGGCGAATCCTGCGAACCTCATTTTTGTCCCTTTTGGTGAACATTCGCGCTTACTCCCTTTCTTATTACTTGCCGGCCTTGCCTTCCTTGCGGCGGATGTGCTCGTTTTCGTACTTGATGCCTTTGCCCAGATACGGCTCGGGCTTACGAATCGCGCGAATGTCGGCCGCGAGGTTGCCAACCTGCTGTTTGTTGATGCCCTTGACGACGATCTTTGTCGGGGCGGGGGTTTCAAACGTAATGTTCTCGGGCGCTTCGAGGACCACCGGATGGCTAAAGCCGATGTTGATCGTCAGCTTTTTGCCGCCTTCGGCCTGCGCACGGTAGCCCGTGCCGACCATCTCCAACGTCTTGGAGAAGCCATCCGTCACGCCGACGACCATGTTGTGCACAAGCGCACGGTACAGGCCGTGCAGTGCCTTGTGGTTCTTCGCGTCAGAAGGCCGCGTCAGCAGCAGGTAGCCGTTCTCTTCGCGCACCTGGATGCCGCCCTTGACCTGTTCCGACAGCGTGCCCTTGGGGCCTTTGACCGTAACGGTTCCGTCCGCGGCAATGTCAACTTTGACATTGGCCGGGATCTGAATGGGAAGTTTACCAATACGAGACATGTTTTTCCTCCTTGCGGAATAGCCCTGCCCGGCTCGAAGCCGGAGGCCCTACCGTTATTGAGGCCGCACGGCGATGAAGGCCGTGCAAAGCCGTTCGCCGGTACAAATTCCGGCGCTGCAGCGGTCACCTGCCGGTACAAACCGGTGGTTTGCTCCGCCTCTCGGCCGCAAAGCGGCCGTGTCCAGGCGCGATTAGCGCCCGGGCGAATTCTATCGGAAAAGGCTTTCGCCTTACCGAACGGGATTTCCTGCCGTGCGCAAGGGCATTTGCGCGCGGTTTACCACACAAAGGCCAGCACTTCGCCGCCAACGGCGTTTTTGCGGGCTTCTTTGTCGGTCATCACGCCCTTGGGCGTGGAAACAATGGCGATGCCCAGGCCGCCGAGAACCTTGGGGATCTCGCCGCACTTGGCGTACACGCGCAGGCCGGGACGGCTGATGCGCTTGAGGCCAACGATCACCGGGCGCTTCTCAACATACTTAAGGGTGATGCGGATGCTGCCCTGCACGCCCTCGTTGAGATACTCAACGTTTTTGACGAAACCTTCGTTGAGCAGGATCTTCGCGATGGACTTCTTCATATTAGAAGCCGGGATGCTCACGTTCTCATGGCCCGCAACCTGCGCGTTGCGGATCCTGGTCAGCATATCGGCGATGGGATCATTGACGATCATGTATTTTCCTCCTTTACCAGCTCGCCTTGCGAACGCCGGGGATCTGGCCGGCGTACGCCAGCTCGCGGAAGCAGATGCGGCAAACGCCGTATTTGCGGAGCACCGAATGCGGACGGCCGCACAGGCGGCAGCGGGTATAAGCGCGGGTGGAGAACTTCGGCTCCGCCTTCTGCTTTAGCTTCATGCTCAGTTTTGCCATTTTCTCTATCCTCCCCTTACGCCTGCTCAAAAGGCATGCCCATCAGCCGCAGCAGCTCGCGGGCTTCCTCGTCGGTATGAGCCGTGGTCACAAAGATCATCTCCATGCCGCGGATCTTGTCAATCTTGTCGTACTCAATTTCCGGGAAGAGCAGCTGTTCACGAATGCCCAGCGCATAGTTGCCGCGGCCGTCAAATGCCTTGGCGCTCACGCCGTGGAAGTCGCGCACGCGCGGCAGTGCCACGCTTAGCAGCTTATCCATGAACTGGTACATGCGCTCGCCGCGCAGCGTCACCTTCGCGCCGATGTTCATGCCCTCACGCACTTTGAAGTTTGCGATGGACTTTTTGGCTTTGGTGACGACGGGCTTCTGGCCGGAGATGATGGTCAGGTCGCCAACAGCGGCTTCCAGGCCCTTGGGGTTGTCCTTGCAGTCGCCCAGGCCCATGTTGATGACAATCTTGTCAACCCTGGGAATCTGCATCACGTTTTTATAGCCGAACTTCTGCTTGAGCGCAGGAACGACCTCGGATACGTATTTATCCTTCAGGCGGTTTTCCATCTGCTATCCCCTCCTCAGTTCTCAAAGGTCGCGCCGCACTTCTTGCACAGGCGAACCT
>DVLH01000097.1 GCA_018715585.1 Candidatus Aphodomonas merdavium | reverse complement strand
AATGACAAGCAAGATTCGTTCTGCACGTTTTGCACGTTTTTTTGTCGTTCTTGTGCAAAGATGGAGGAAAAGGATATTGACAGAGCGGTTGGAACATGATAGAGTATATGGGCATGTTTGGAGGTAGGCGTTTGTCTGCCTGTTCCTGATTCTATTGAAACGGAGGTAATTGGCATGGCTGTCGGAGCCCGTGTAAAGATCACGCTCGCGTGCCCGGAGTGCAAGCAGCGCAATTATAGCACGTCCAAGAACAAAAAGAACAACCCCGACCGCATTGAGCTGAGCAAGTATTGCCCGTTCTGCAAAAAGCACACGGCCCATAAGGAAACCCGCTGATCCTTTTGGCGGTAAAGGATGTGAAACAATGGCCAAGGAAGAAAGCAAGCTCCCTGTCAAGGGCGAGAACAAGCCCGTGAAAAAGGCCGCAAAGAAAGGCTTCTTCGCCAAGGTTGGCGCGCTGCCTAAGAAGTTCTGGGGCGCAATCGTCAACACCTGGCACGAGCTGAAAAAAGTTACCTGGCCCGGCCGCAAAGAGTTGATCAACGCCACCGGCGTGGTGCTCGTGTTTATGGTGGCCATGGCGGTGCTGGTTGGCCTTTTGGATTTGGGCGCATCGGAACTGATCTCTCTCATTATCCGGTAAGACCGGGAAAGGAACGGCATGGCGGATCACGGCGAGAGCAATGGACTGCAATGGTATGTCGCGCATACCTATTCCGGTTATGAGAACAAAGTAAAAGCCAATCTCGAAAAGGCTGTTGAAAACAACGGCATGCAGGATCTGATCAAGGAGATCCGCGTCCCGGTGGAAGAGGTCGTCGAGATCAAAAATGGCAAGCGCCGCACTGTGCAGCGCAAGGTATTCCCTGGTTATGTGCTCGTTCAGATGATTATGACGGACGAGACGTGGTATGTCGTACGCAACACCCGTGGCGTGACCGGCTTTGTCGGCCCGGGATCCAAACCGATCCCGCTGACGGAGGAAGAGGTCGAAACGATGGGGATGGAATGCCGCAGCATGCGCATTGATATTGCGCTGGGCGAAGAGGTGCGGATTCTTTCCGGCCCGCTGGAGGATTTCGTCGGGCGCGTGGAGGAAATCGATACCCTGCATCAGACGGTGCGCGTCGTGGTATCCATGTTTGGACGCGAAACGCCGGTTGAACTGGAGTTTTCGCAGATTAAACGCGAGAAGTGATTTTCGCAAAATGAACCCTGCCTTCAACAGCCCGTTTGGGCGTTGAGACCCCGCGGTACGTCCGCGGGCGTGGGAGGAACTGGTGGAACATCCGTTCCGCGCAACCACAAATATAGGAGGACACAATGGCCAAGAAAGTAACTGCTTTTATTAAGCTGCAAGTGCCTGCCGCGAAGGCCACCCCTGCACCGCCGATCGGTCCGGCCCTGGGCCAGCACGGCGTGAACATCCCCGGCTTTTGCAAGGAGTTTAACGAGCGCACCGCCAAGCAGGCGGGCCTGGTGATCCCGGTTGTCATCACCGTCTATTCCGACCGCTCCTTCACGTTTATCACCAAGACGCCGCCGGCTCCCGTGCTGATCAAAAAAGCGCTGAACCTGAGCAAGGCTTCCGGCGTGCCCAACAAGGACAAAGTCGGCAAGCTTACGAAGGAACAGGTCCGTCAGATTGCCGAGCTGAAGATGCCCGACCTTAATGCCGGCAGCATCGAAGCTGCAATGAGCATGGTCAAGGGTACCGCCCGCTCCATGGGCGTAACGGTCGAGGAGTAAGGGGAGGTAGAGGACATGAAGCACGGAAAGAAATATACCGACAGCTTGAAGCTGATCGACCGCCTTACCCAGTATGATCCGGATCAGGCCATTGCGCTTGTGAAGCAGACGGCCAAGGCCAAGTTTGACGAGACGATCGAGATCTCCGTCCGTCTGGGCGTTGACCCCCGCCACGCCGACCAGCAGGTCCGCGGCGCGGTCGTGCTGCCCAACGGCACCGGCAAAACGGTGCGCGTGCTCGTTTTTGCCAAGGGCGATAAGGCGAAGGAAGCCGAGGCGGCCGGAGCGGATTACGTCGGCGCCGAGGAATATGTCCAGAAGATCCAGAAGGAGAACTGGTTTGAGTTTGACGCCTGCGTTGCCACGCCGGATATGATGGGCGTCGTCGGCCGCTTGGGCCGCGTCCTGGGCCCCAAGGGCCTCATGCCGAACCCCAAGAGCGGTACCGTTTCGATGGATGTTGCCAAAGCCATCAACGACATCAAGGCCGGTAAAGTGGAATACCGCGTGGACAAAACCGCCATCATTCACTGCCCCATCGGCCGCAAGTCCTTTGAGGATCAGAAACTGCTTGAGAACCTGACGACGCTGATGGACGCCATCAACAAGGCCAAGCCGGCCGCTGCGAAGGGCACCTACCTGCGTTCCGTCGTCCTCTCCAGCACGATGGGCCCCGGAATCAAGGTTAACCCGTTGAAGTTCTGATTTTACAAAGGTAGCGTAGTTCGTTTTCAGGAATACCAAACATGCATGCAGCGCCGTCCGCAAAGCCGGACGGCGTTTTTTTGCCGCGCCATTTGGCATGGTACAACCGGGGAAACAAACGTTTCTTCCTGCCGCCGGTCAAGCACCTCCGCATGGATTGCCCGCAAGCGCAAAGGCGCGCCGCCGCCAGGAAACCCTTTGGCGGCGGCGCGCCTTTGCGCTTGCGGGCGGCCGTGTAAAAACCGGTTCAGAGCTTGGCGGCGGCTTCAAGGATCTCCTCGCGCGGCAGGTTGCCGGCAAGGAGCGCAGCGTCGTCCAGGCGCAGCAGGCGCTCATAGAAGGCTTTGCGCGCTTGCCTGTCGCCTGACTCATAGAGCGCATCTTCGGCGGCTGCATAATCATCGCCGCGCTCAAACAGCGCTGCGGCGCAAAGCAGCTCCGGCGGCGAAAGAAAATCAAGCAGCGGTTCCATCGTCCTGCGGGCCAGCGCGCAGGCGTTGGGCACATAGTCCGGATCTTCCAGCGTGGAAAGCAGCGCGAGCGCCTGCGCGCGCGTGGGGGCAAGCTCCTCCGAAGCGCTCGTGCGCGCGTCAATTTCGCAGCTGAGCAACAGCAGCTGTGCGCTAAAATAGCGCTGCGGTTCGGAAAGCAGCGTTTGCAGCGTTTGCACATCCGTCTTTTTGAGCATGGCCAGCGGCATGCCGCAGGCGCGGCGGCTCACCTGGTCCAGCTCAATACGCGCGTCTTCCTCTCGCGCCATATCCAACAGGCGGCGGGCAAATTCGCCCATCATCTCGATCATCCGTAAAACGTAATCGCGTTGAAAATACATAGCTCCTCCGTCTGGCGCAATCGCTTTTTCCGTAGTATAATGTTTTTTAAGCGACA
>DVLH01000096.1 GCA_018715585.1 Candidatus Aphodomonas merdavium | reverse complement strand
CGCGAACGGGTCAGCATCGCGCATCACCCGCCCTTTTCAACGCCGCCTGCCAAAGCGCGGCGATGTGAGCGCGCGTAACCTCCTGCGGCCCTGAGGTGTCGATACACTCGTTTGCGCGCCGCATCTTTTCTTCCAGCGGCATTTGCGCGGCAATGCGCGCCAACGCCTCTTCGCGCGAGAGGCCGTCGCGCGCGCGAAGGCGGCGAATCTGCTCCTCCTGCGGCACGTGCGTCACCCATACGGCATGCGCATAGCGCTCCATGCCGCATTCATACAGCAGCGGGATATCCAGCACGACGGCCGGCTGGGCGGCGTTTTCCAGCAGGAATCGTTCAAGCGCACGGCGCACGCGGGGATGCACAATCGCGTTTAGGTCCGCAAGCGCCGCCGGGTCGGAAAAGACAGCGCGCGCAATGCTTCTGCGGTCGAGCGTGCCAAAGCGCGCAAGCACTTCGCCGGATGCCTCCCCGCCTGCGCTGGTGAGCGCGCGGGAGATGGCGTCGGCGTCAAAGATGGGCGCCCCCAGGGCGCTGAGCGCGGCCGCCGCGGTGGATTTGCCGCAGGCGATGCCGCCTGTCAGTCCAATTACTAGCATCGTTCAAGCCTTTCCTTGTGGAAATTAACGTCCAAGGAGCGGAAATTATTCCTTGCCGTCACTTTGCGTCATACCAAGTGCCAGCACAGTGCACGTCCGCAACGAGGGGGACTTTGAGCTCCGCGACGTTTTCCATGCAGGAAACCAGCAGCGCTTGAACTGCTTCCGCCTCCTGCGGCGGGCATTCGACGATCAGCTCGTCATGCACCTGCAAAATCAGCTTTGCCTGCAAGGCGCGCTCGCGCAGCGCGCCATGAACGGCGATCATTGCGCGCTTGATGATATCGGCTGCGGCTCCCTGCACGGGCGTGTTCATCGCCGCGCGCTCGCCAAAGGCGCGCACGTTGTGGTTGGAAGAGGAAAGCTCCGGCAGCGGGCGGCGGCGGCCGAAAATGGTGCGCGCGTAGCCCAGCGCCTTCCCCTCGGCGACGGCGGCGTCCATGAAGCGCCTAACGCCGGGATAGCGGGCGAAATAGCGCTCGATGAACGCCGCGGCCTCCTTGCGGCTTAGCCCCGTATTGCGCGCGAGGCCAAAGTCGCTGATGCCGTAGACGATGCCGAAATTGACGGCTTTGGCGGCGGAGCGCATGGCGGGCGTGACCGCCTCAAGCGGTACGCCGTATACCTCCGCGGCCGTGCGCGTGTGAATGTCCTGCCCGCTGCGGAACGTTTCCACCATGCTTTCATCGCCGGAGAGGTGCGCCAGGATGCGCAGCTCAATTTGCGAGTAATCGGCGTCCACCAGCAGCCAGCCGGGGCGCGCCACGAACGCGCGGCGGATCTCGCGCCCTTCCTCCGTGCGCACGGGGATGTTTTGCAGGTTGGGCTCGTTGGAGGAGAGGCGGCCCGTAACGGTGGCCGTCTGGTCAAAGAGCGAACGCACGCGCCCGTCGGGGCCGATTTTGTCGAGCAGGCCTACGATGTAGGTAGCGTTAAGCTTTGTCACCTGGCGGTAGCGCAGCAGCTTTTCGATGGCGGGATGCATTCCGCGAAGGCCCTCGAGCGTTTCGGCGTCCGTGCTGTAGCCGCGCGATGTTTTGCGCCCGGCCGGCAGGCCCAGCCGTTCAAAGAGCACTTCGCCCAGCTGCTTGACGCTGTTGAGGTTAAAGGGGATGCCGCCCGTGTCGGCAATGATTTCATCGTGCAGCTGCTTTTCCTGCTTTTGCAGCGCTTCGCCTATCTGCCGCAGGATCTGCGCGTCCACGGCGAACCCTTCCCGTTCCATCGACAGGAGCACGCCGGCGAGCGGCAGCTCCATCTGACGGTAAAGCTCCGTCATGCCGAGCGAATCAAGCGCCGTATTGTTTTGCTCGCACAGCGTCCACAGCGCGGTCGCGCCGCCGGAAAAGGCACGCTCTTTTTCGCTCTTGAGCGGATCGAGCAGCCAGCTGGAAAGCTGCGCGTCGTCAAGCACGCAGCCGGTATCAAAGCGCAGACTGCCATCCAGCCCATCGAGCAAGCGCAGGAGCTGCTTTGCTCCGTAGAGGCGCAGCGAGCGGTCCTGGCGGAACAGCGGCGCAAGCGCGGCAAAGGCGTCCCGGAGCGTGAGGCCGTCGGAGAGCAGGTCTTTCTGGAGAGGAATGCGGGCGCATCCCTTTGGGGCGGCAAGCGTGACGGCATCCTCGCCCAGATAGAGCGCCGACTGCGAAACGCCGCCGATCCACGCGGCGATCTGCTGGGGCGATTCCAGCAGCGCTTCCTCGCCAAAGTGGTGCGTTACGGCCGTTTGCTCGGGTGGGTTGCCTGCGCGGCGATCACACAGCGCCTGCAGGCGCGGCAGCAGCGAGCGGAACCCGAGCGCCGCAAACGCTTCTTCCCCTCCGCGCAGGTCGCCCAGCGCCAGCGCCTCCAGCGGTACTCCCAGCGGCGCCTGCAAGCTGATTGTCGCCAACTGTTTGGATAAAAGCGCCGATTCCCGGCCGTTTTCCAGCCGCTCGCGCAGCTTGCCCTTTTGCTCGCACGCGTGCGCAAGCGTTTCCTCCACACTGCCGTACTGTGCCAGCAGGCGCAGCGCCGTCTTTTCGCCGATGCCGGGAATGCCGGGGATATTGTCCGAGGCGTCGCCCATCAGCCCTTTGAGGTCTACCACCTGCGCGGGGGTGACGCCGTATTGGCTTTGCACCGTTTCCGGATCGAATTCGATCGTATCCGTAATGCCCCGGCGGGTATAGAGCACATGCGTGTTCTGCGTGACGAGTTGCAGCGCATCGCGGTCGCCCGTGACGAGCAGCGCCGGCAACCCTGCCTCCTGGCAGAGCCGAGAGAGCGTGCCGAGAATATCGTCCGCCTCAAAGGAGGGGACTTCCAAAATTTTGATGCCCATGGCGCGCAGCATTTCTTTCACGCGTGGAAATTGCGGGCGCAGCGCTTCGTCCGTGGGTTTGCGCGTACCTTTGTAGGGGGCGTATTGCTCGTGGCGAAACGTTGGCCCATGCAGATCAAAAGCGACGGCGAGATGGCTGGGCTCGCGCTCCTGCAACACCTTGAGCAGCATGGCCGTAAAGCCGTAAATGGCGTTTGTGGGCCTGCCTTCCCCATCGTCCAGGTGGGCGATGGCATGAAACGCACGGTGCATAAGGCTGTTACCGTCTACGGCGATGAGCAGGTGGTTCATTTGGGCGGTCCCCCTTTCCAATTCTACTATTTTACCACAAACATTTCCCATTCATCAATCGCCAATCCAACGGCATGCGTCGAGCGTTAAATTTGAATTTTTCATATTTCTAATTTCAAATATGTTATCTAGAGATATCTAATATCGCGAAAAAGAAAAATGGGGAAAATTCAATAAATACAAGAATAATTGAAAACTTGGGAAAACAGCAAACAAAGCAATAAATGGAACTTGGCCTCCGCAGCACGACAAAAATGCAAGTATACATGTCTTGACATGCGTTCTTGCATCCGGTACAATATTTTTATTCTGGAAATGGCGACTGATTCCGGAGGGGAAGATATGAATTCACGTTTTGCAATGTATATCCTCAAGCGCTTTATTATGGCGGCGCTGACGGTGTTTCTCGTCGTTGCGATCACGTTCTTTGTCATGCATGCGATTCCGGCAAGCCCGTTCAGCTCGGAAAAAGCCAAGTCAGACGAAGTAATCGCGGCGCTGGAGGCAAAATACGGGTTTGACAAGCCCGTACCGGTACAGTTTCTCAACTATTTAAAGAACATTCTCCGCGGCGATTTTGGCCTCTCCACCAAGTGGATCGGGAGCACGGTGAGCGAGCTGATTGCGGGAGGGCTGAAGTATTCAGTCGTCATTGGGTTGATGGCCGCGGCGCTGGCGATTGCGGTGGGGGTACTGCTGGGGTCGCTGGCGGCGCTACAACGAGGACGGCTGCTTGATAAAGTCATTCAAGTGGTGACGACGGCGCTAGTGAGTATGCCCAGCTTCGTTATCGCCACGCTTTTACTAATTATCTTTGCCCTTAAGCTCAAATGGGCGCCGACGATGGCGACGCAAGAGGGCGGCATGGTGTTGCCGGTCATTTCGCTCTCGCTGTATCCGATGGCGTATGTAACGCGGCTGGAACGCTCGGCAATGCTGGACGTGCTGGGGCAGGATTACATCCGCACCGCGCGCGCCAAGGGGCTGAAAAGCAGCCGCGTCATCTTTAAACATGCGCTCAAGAACTCCATGGGCCCCGTGATCACATACGCTGGGCCGATGATGGCATCTATCATTGTCTGGTCGATGGTTGTGGAGAATATTTTCTCCGTGCCGGGCCTTGGCCGACTCTTCGTCAACAGCATGCTGCGCACGGATTATATGATGATCATGGGCATCACGATTGTGCTGGCGACGTTGATCGTGGTGATGAACTTTCTGGCGGACGTACTCTACAAGGTGATGGACCCCAGGATCAACCTGTCCTGACGAGGTGAGGCGATATGGATAGCAAAGCACCGAAGAAGAATTTCCTCTCTTTCCAGATCGACCCGGCGAAGTTTGCACCCGCTACGGAAGAAGAAAAGGCGCAGCAGCTTACGCAGCGCGAATCCACCTCTTTCATGCGGGATGCGCTGCGCCGCCTGCGCAAGAATAGAATTGCGATGACATGTTTGTGCGTCCTGCTTCTTATCACGCTTATTGCTGCCATTGTGCCGGCGTTCTATCCTTACACCTACACGCAGCAGGACGTGACGGCCAAGCATTTGAGGCCGTTTGAATATTCCAAGAAGGAGCAGGCGCGCATTGACCAGGGCGAAAAGGTGTTCCCGCACATTATGGGCACGGACAACCTGGGGCGCGATTATTGCATCCGCGTCATCTACGGCACGCGCATTTCATTGTTGGTCGGCTTTATCTCTGCGCTGATTGTGGTGGTTATCGGTATCATTTACGGTGCAATTTCGGGCTATTTTGGCGGCAAGGTTGACCTCATTATGATGCGCGTGGTGGATATCATCTACTCCCTGCCCGATGTGCTCATCGTTATCCTGCTTTCCGTGGCGATCAAGGATATCATCAGCACATCGAAAAACAACCTGATTTTACGGTTGGGGCCAGGCATGATTTCGATCTTCATCGTCTTTGGCCTGCTCTATTGGGTAGGGATGGCGCGCCAGGTGCGCGGCCAGGTCATCTCCATCAAGGAACAGGAATACGTGCTCGCTGCGAAGGCCACGGGCGCCAGCGCTGCACACATTATCCGTAAGCACATGTTGCCTAACTGCATTTCCGTCATCATCATTACGGCGGCCATGCAGATCCCCAGCGCGATTTTCACCGAGTCGTTCCTGTCGTTTGTGGGCATGGGCGTGTCGATGCCGATGCCTTCGCTGGGAAGCCTGGCGTCCGATGCGCGCAGCGGCCTTGTTTCCTATCCGTATTTGCTGCTGTTCCCGGCGATGTCGATTTTCCTGATTGTGCTTTCGTTCAACCTGCTGGGGAACGGCCTGCGCGATGCGTTCGATCCCAAGTTGCGCTCGTAAAAGGAGGATGGCAAAATGGCAATGCTAGAAGTAAAGGATTTGCATACGTCCTTCTTTACGCCCGCGGGGGAGGTAAAAGCCGTCAACGGCGTTTCCTTCGAGCTGGACGAAGGAAAGGTGTTGGGGATTGTGGGGGAGTCAGGCAGCGGCAAGAGCGTTACGGCCTATTCCATCCTGCAAATTCTCACCCATCCGGGCAAAATTGTCTCGGGCAGCATTAAGTTTCGCGGCAAAGAGCTTGTCGGCGCGGGGGAAAGCGAAATGCGTAAAATCCGCGGCAACAAGATTTCCATCATCTTTCAGGATCCGATGACATCGCTCAACCCGGTGTATACCGTCGGCAACCAGCTGATGGAGGCGATTATGCTGCACACGGGGCGCAACCATGAACAGGCACGCGAGCGTGCGCTGGAGATGCTGGGGCTAGTCGGAATCAGCGAAACCAAAAAGCGCATGAAGCAATATCCCTTTGAGCTTTCCGGCGGCATGCGCCAGCGCGTGATGATCGCCATGGCCTTGGCGTGCGAGCCGGATATCCTCATTGCCGACGAGCCGACGACGGCGCTGGACGTGACCATCCAGGCGCAGATCCTGGAGCTCATGCAGGATCTGCAAAAGAAGCTCGGTATGGCCATCATCATGATCACGCACGACCTGGGGGTTATCGCCGGCATGTGCGACGAGGTTATCATCATGTATGCCGGCGGCATTTGCGAGCGGGGCACGGCGGACAGCATCTTCTACCACCCGCATCACGAATACACAAAGGGCCTGCTGCGCTCCATCCCCAACATCGACAACGATGAAAAGGAGCGCCTGGTGCCCATTTCCGGCACGCCCATCGACCTGCTGCGCTTACCGCCGGGATGTCCGTTTGCGCCGCGGTGCGAGCGGGCGATGAAAATCTGCCTGGAAGGGCGGGCGGAGGAAATGTGGGTGAGCGATGACCACATCGCCGCCTGTTGGATCAACGTTTGGGAGGCGGCGCAGCGCGAGGCAGCCGCCGGCGGCGCGCAGGCCCGGCCCGCGCACGGCGAGGGAGGTGCCAACGCATGAGCAACGAAAACACGCGTCCGGTGGATATGGAGAACCGCAGCGAGCATCCGCTGGTGGAAGTGCGCAATTTGAAAGAGTATTTTCCCATCACGACGGGGTTTTTGCGCACCACGATGCTCAAGGCCGTTGACGACGTCAGCTTCACCATTGGGCGTGCAGAAACGCTCGGACTGGTAGGCGAATCCGGCTGCGGCAAGACAACGGTGGGCCGCACGCTTTTGCACCTGTATAAGCCCACGGGGGGCGAGGTGTTCTTTGATGGCAAGAAGGTAGCGAAGGACACGCTGCGCGAATTCCGCCGCCGGGCACAGATGGTGTTCCAGGACCCGTATTCGTCGCTAAACCCGCGCATGACGGTGGGCGACATCGTAGCAGAACCGATTGACGTGCACGGCCTTTGCAAGAATAAGCACGAGCGTTCTGAGCGTGTGCATGATCTGCTACAGACGGTCGGCATCTCTGGCGAACAGGCCTCGCGCTATGCGCACGAGTTTTCCGGCGGACAGCGCCAGCGCATCGGCATTGCCCGCGCGCTTGCGTCCAACCCGGAGTTTATCGTCTGCGACGAGCCCGTCAGCGCGCTGGACGTATCCATCCAGGCGCAGGTGATCAACATGCTCGAGGATTTGCAGGAGCGCTTCCATCTCAGCTATCTGTTCATCGCGCACGACCTGTCCGTCGTCAAGCATATTTCGCAGCGCATCGCGGTGATGTATCTAGGCAAGATGGTGGAGCTGGCTTCCTCTGTGGAGCTGCACCGGCATCCGGTGCATCCCTACACGATCTCCCTGCTGTCGGCCGTGCCGATGCCGGACCCGCAAAAGGCCCGCGCGGCGCACCGCATCGTGCTACAGGGCGACGTGCCGAGCCCCATCCATATGCCCTCGGGCTGCCCCTTCCGCACGCGCTGCAACCGCGCCACGGCGGAATGCGCGCAGTCTTGCCCGCCCATGCGCGAAGTCTCCCCGAACCATTTTGCCGCCTGCCATAACCTTTAAGCGGTTGTACCGCCTCTTCCTGTGGGGAAGAGGCGCTGCAATAAATATTTTAAGGAGGAGCATCCTATGAAGAAGCTATTTGCTTTGGTTTTATCCCTGGTGATGGCGTTCTCCCTGGGCGCGGTTTCTGCCAACGCTGAGGGCGAAATCATCAGCGTCATGTACGGCGGCGGCACGCCGGAGTCGATGGACCCGGCGCTGAACTCCGCGTCCGTGGGTTCCAACCTGATCCGGCTGGGATTCTGCGGCCTGATGGGCACGCAGGTTGTGGATGGCGTTGCCACCAAAGAGCCGGAAATGGCTGAGAGCTACACCATTTCCGAGGATGGCCTCGTTTATACCTTCACCCTGCGCGAAGGGCTGAAGTGGAGCGACGGCACCGATTTCTATGCCAGCGATTTTGTCAAGAGCTGGAACCGCGCGGCTGATCCGGCGCTGGGCGCCGCCTATGGCTTCCTGTTCGACTACATCGCCCGCAATGAGGATGGCACGCTGAACGTCGTGGCCGATGACGAGGCCCGCACGTTGACGGTCACCCTTGTCAACCCCTGTGCCTACTTCCTGGAGCTGTGCGGCTTCACCACCTACTATCCGGTCAAGACCGACATTGCGGACAATGAAGGCGCTTGGGCGGTCAACCCCGCAACGTACATCGGCACTGGCCCGTTCCGCATGACGAGCTACACGGTGGACGACGTCGCCACGTTTGAAAAGAACGAATACTACTGGAACGCCGAGAACGTTTCGCTCGGCGGCATCAACGCCTACCTGGCCGAGGACAGCGTGGCCATCCTGGCCGCGTATGAATCCGGCGCTGTGTCCTTCATCGAGAACATGGACCCCGCCGAGTTTGAGCGCCTCAACGCCACCTATCCGGGCGAGCTCGTCATGGGCACGCAGCTGGGCACCTACTACATCCTCTTCAACGTGCATAAGGACCTCTCCCCCGAGGGCAAGACGCTTACCATCCAGGAGCAGTCCCGTGCCCGTTATGCGCTGGGCCTGATGATCAACCGCCAGGATGAAGTCGACTATGTCACCATGGGCGGCGAAGAACCGGCGACCGGCTTCTATCCTTCCACCCTTTCCGACGGCCTTAACTCCGACGTGCGTTCCGCCGAAGGCTATGGTTCCTGGTACACCGGCACGGCCACCCCGTCCGAAGAGAACCCCGTCTACACCGAGGATATGGTTGAGGGCATCAAGATCCTGATGGATCTGGGCTACAGCTACACCGGCAGCATCGAAGAGGGCAATGTGATGTTCACTGACGTGCCTGTCTTTGAGTTCGCTTTCAACACCAACGCCACCAACTCCGCCATCATCCAGTATGTGCAGGAGTGCTGGAACAGCGTCGGCATCACCGCCACGATCAACATGGAAGCGTGGGCCACGCTGCAGACCAAGCTGGGCAACGGCGACGCCGAAGCGTCCCGCATGGGCTGGGTTGCCGACTTTAACGACTGCATGAACTTCCTGGAGATCTTCATCAGCAGCTCCGGCAACAACTATCCGCGCCTTGGCCAGGATGTGGGCGACTACACCCGCTACACCGAGAACACCAAGGACGCCGGCCTGGGCGCCTACTGGGGCCTGAACGGCGACCAGACGTGGGCGGATGCCTACGATGCGCTTGTCGATCAGATCAAGGCGGAAACCGATCCTGCTGTGCGTGCCGAAATGTGCGCCGAGGCGGAGAAGATCCTGATGGCCACCGGCGCCGTCGCTCCGCTGCACTTCTACGTCAACCCCTACATGGTCAAGCCCAACATCCAGAATATCGCGGTGCTCCCCACCGGCGACGTCATCTGGAACTACGTGACGGTGACCGAATAAGCGATACCGCTTTTTCACACCGCATCGGGAGCCGGCCGTTTGGCCGGCTCCCTTTTTTTGCCGTACAACAGCTGTTTGACAGACGGTCAAGCCGGCAAAAGCAAGGGGAAACAAAAAACGGCCTACCCGGCGGCATGGCCGGCTTTTTTTTGTTCCATCACGTTTTCCCAACGCCCTTTGCCGCAACGTGCAAATGCTTGGCGTACCGCGTTTGTTTAAGAGCCCCTTTGCCAGAACCTTTTGGCAAGGTTCCACACGATGGTATCGCGGCTTCGCGCGTAGCGCAATGTATCGTAAGCTCCGCCATATGGCCGGTCGACATATGCCAGCAAGAAGCGGCAATGGTCTACCATCCACCGGTTGCGCGCGCGGATCGCAGCTTTATAGTGACATGTAGATAGTTGCATTGGTATAATGATTTCGTCGTATATGGCGAGCAGGGCCCTGCCGCAATCGTTCAAACCTTTGTGCATGTAAGGTTCCACCAGCAGCAGTTCAATGTGTTTGCCGGGATGCTGCTGGCGTTTGCGGCAAACGGTGCGCGCACATAAACGGTCAAATTCTCCCATGCCGCCTGCGTAGAAGCAAAAGGAATCGTCCATCGTTAACAGACGTTCAAGGGCGATGCCCACCAAGCCTTCCATCCCGGCGCGCCGCAGTTCCCTATGTCCGGCAAAGGTACAGGCTATCATAACATTTCCGCCCTGTAATTATTATCGAAATGACATTTAGTAAATGTCATTTCAACGGGGATTCTACCATATGATTTCATCGGTGACAATTAGTAAATGTCACCGAAAGGGCGGAGAAATGTATAAAAACAAAACGATTGAAGGACGGAATAATATTTGTGGTATCCGGCTTAAGCAGTTCCGGCGCAAAGCGCCCGGGGCGCCGTCGCAGCGGCAGTTTGCGGAGATGTTGCAAATTGCGGGGCTGGATTTGGATAAAAACGCGATTCAGCGCATTGAAAGCGGAGAGCGCTTTGTGACGGATATTGAACTGAAAACAATTGTCCAGGTGTTGCATGTGCGCTATGAAGATCTTTTAGACGGGTAGGCACATCCCCGCACCCGCAGATAAAAGCGCCGCAAGGGTTGATCCCTTGCGGCGCGCAGCGTTGAAAGGCGGCACTTTGGGCCGATTAAAATTTAAAGCGTATAGGGCGCCAGACCGACTTTTTTATGCACCTTGCGCAGCGTGCGGTTGGCGATGGCGGCGGCACGCTCTGCGCCTTCGCGCATCACCTGTTCGAGGTATGCCTTGTCGGCCATGAGGCGCTTGTGCTCGGATTGCACGGGCTCCAGCACGGCGATGCAGGCGTCCGCCACGGCGGATTTGAACGCGCCATAGCCTTGCCCGGCAAAGTGCGCTTCGATTTGCTCCATCGTCTCGCCGGTCATGGCGCCGTAAATGCTCATGAGGTTGGAGACGCCCGGCTTGTTTTCGGGATCAAAGCGCACACAGGCTTCGCTGTCGGTGACGGCGCGGCGGAATTTGCGCGCGATGACGTCCGGCTCGTCGAGGATGGCGATGTATGTGTCCTCCGGGTCGGATTTGCTCATCTTGCGGCTCGGCTCCTGCAGGCTCATCACGCGCGCGCCAACCTTGGGGAAGTACCCGTCCGGCACGACGAACGTGTCGGAATAGAGGTTGTTAAAGCGGATGGCCAGGTTGCGCGAAAGCTCCAAATGCTGCTTTTGGTCGGCGCCGATGGGGACCAGGTCCGCCTGGTAGAGCAGGATGTCCGCCGCCATCAGCACGGGATAGGTCAACAGCCCGGCGTTGATGTTGTTTTCGTGCTTGGCGGCCTTGTCCTTGAACTGGGTCATCCGCTGCAGCTCGCCAATGTATGTGTAGCAGTTGAGGATCCAGGAAAGCTCCGCGTGCGCCGGCACATGCGATTGGCAAAAGAGCACGGATTTTTCCGGGCTGAGGCCGACGGCCATAAACAGCGCCATCACCTCTGCGCAGCGGCGGCGCAGCTTTGCGGGGTCCTGCCGCACGGTCAGCGCATGCTCGTCCACCACACAATAAATGCAATGATATTCATCTTCCAACAGCTTCCAGTTGCGCAGTGCGCCGATGTAGTTGCCGATGGTCAGCGTGCCGGAAGGCTGTATGCCCGAAAAGATCGTTTTCTTCTGCTGCGTTTCCATGGATATCCCTCCATCCTTCTTGACGCCAAATTATACCACGGAAGCGAAAGGGTGTAAAGCGGACGGCCGGCAAAACGGGCGGGCTTTTGCGCGGCGTTTGCCTTGCCGCTTGGGACAGAGATTCGATATTGAAATATTATTCTAAAATTTTGAAGAAGAATGCGAATTATATTGACAATTAGCGGAATATGCTGTATTATTATGTAAAACAAGACAAGGAGGGTACCACGATGAAGAAAAGCGTTTGGCTGCTCATTCTCTGCCTGCTGACGGCGCTCGCATGCCCTGCCGGGCTGGCGGAGAGCACGGATTTTACCGTTACCGTCACCATCCCCGAGGATTTTGAAGGCGAGCTGAACGGCCGATTGCTTTTCCTTGTGGATAACGAACTGCCCGCCGAGGGCGAGCAGCTCTACGATTCCGTCGATGTGACGGGCATCCCCGTCTTTGGCAAAACGGTGTTCGGCCTCCAGGCGGGCGACACCATCACGATGACGCCGGACGATCCGGACGTTTACGGCTGGCCGATGCAGCTTGGCGAGCTGCCGGCAGGCGAATATGCGGTGCAGGCTTTCTTTATCCGCTATACGCAGTTTCACCGCGCGGATGGCGCGAGCATCTGGGGCATGGCCGACCACGGCGGCGGAGGCAGTTTTGCCGCTAACCCTTACAACCTCTACAGCCCCATGCAGATGGCCACCGTGGGCGAAGGGGAAGTGACGCTCTCGCTGACGGAGGAGATCGAGCTGGGCTATGAGCTGCAGGAGGGGCAGGTGACCCAGCAGGGCAACTATGAGGATACCGAGCTGGTGAAATACGTCAAGATTAAGAGCGACTTGCGCAGCGAATTCTGGGGCTGCGACATGTACATCGGCGCAAACATCCTGCTGCCCAAGGAGTACGACCCCGCGAAGGAATATGCGGTGCTGTATTACCAGGGCCATTGGCCGGGCGGGAGCGCGCCGCTGAACTACGGCCGCACCGGACGTGACACATACGACGCCTTCAACGCCTATTGGGAGAGCGAGGAGGCGGCGGAGATGATCGTGGTGACGATCCGCGACGCCAACATGTACTACGATACGTCCTATTCCGTCAACAGCGCCAACCTCGGACCGTGGGGTGACGCCATCGTTACCGAGCTGATCCCCTACATCGAGGAAAACTTCAGCGCTGTGGGCGAGCCATGGGCCCGCGCGCTGGCCGGCGGCTCGACGGGCGGCTGGGAAGCGATGGCGATGCAGCTGTACTATCCCGATTTCTTCGGCGGCACGTGGCCGATGTGCCCGGACGGCATGGACTTCCACGCTTATCAGATTGTGGACCTCTACAACGACGAGAACGCCTACTACATCGACAACGGCTGGTACAAGGTCGAGCGGCCTTCCTCCCGCGATACGAGCGGAAACATCCAGTGGACGATTGAAGATGAAAACCACTGGGAGATTGCCGTTGGCGGGTTGGATGCGCTGAGCCTGGGGCAGTGGGCCATTTGGGAGGCCGTTTACGGCCCCGTTGACGAGGACGGCTACCCTGCCCGCGTGTGGGATCCCATCACGGGCGAGATTGATAAAGAAGTGGTAGCCTATTGGCAGGAGCATTCCGATCTGAACTATTACCTGCAGCAGAACTGGGAAGAGCTTGGCCCCAAGCTGGTCGGAAAAATCCACCTGCGCGGCGGCGATATGGATAACTATTATCTGAACCTCTCCCAGTATCTTGTCGGCGATTTCCTGGAGACGACGGCCGATCCATACTATGATGGCTATAGCGTTACGTTCCCGCGCATGGGCCATACGGGCAACATTGCCAACGAGGATCTAGTGGAGGAGATTGCCGCCCACATGATCAAATACGGACCGGAAAACGCCGCCGAAATCCTTGGCAAATAACGCGCAAACCACCAGAGCCGCCTCCCTTTGGGGGCGGCCTTTTTGCGTTGAAAACGCATTGCCGGACGCAGGCGGCCAGGGGGCAAAGGACGCCGGCGCTTTCAAGGGCGCGGCGTTTCCGGGCTTTGGAACAGCTTACCCCAAAACCGCCTTTGCCGGAAGCCCTCCCGCGTTTCCTTTGCAAAAGGGGCCGCTCCTGTGCGCCCGGAATTGTGGCGGAACGGAAAAAACAGAAGGAACACGGTTGATCGATGCGGTTAAAGCGCATTTTGCCTGTTTCGCGCCGCACAGAAGGAATTGCCGGAGGGAAAAGCGAAAAAAACGGCAGACTGGCTCGATGCCGTTTGGCCCGGCGGCGGAGCGGAATCCACCGTGTAAGCCCTTGCCCGGGAAAGGCCGAATCAGAAAGGACACGGCGCCGTCGAGGCGTAAAGCAGATGGAACGTTATTTGCAAGAAACGCCCATGCTTAACTTTTCGGCTGCCAATATACGGCGGCTGATCGGCGAGAGGAAATGGAAAGAAGGAGACCCATACCGGCGCGTCAGGCAGATATATGACTTTGTGCGCGATGAAATTCTGTTTGGATACAATGCCGGCGACGGCATGCCGGCGTCACAAGTATTGGCCGACGGATATGGGCAATGCAACACGAAGGGAACGCTTTTGATGGCGCTTTTGCGCGCAGTGGGCGTCCCATGCCGGGTGCATGGGTTCACGATTGATAAAAAACTGCAAAAAGGGGCGATGACCGGCATTGTCTACCGATGCGCGCCGGAAAACATTGTTCATAGCTGGGTAGAGGTTTATTTGGACGGGACGTGGTATGAACTCGAAGGTTATATTTTGGATAAAGCCTACCTTTCGCGCTTACAGAAAACTTTTTCCGCTTGCACGGGCGCGTTTTGCGGATACGGCGTCGCCGTAAAAGACTTTTCCAACCCTGTCGTTGATTTTGAACGAAACAACACGTATATCCAAAGCGAAGGAATCAACCGGGACTTTGGGATTTATGCTTGCCCGGACGAACTGTTTCAGGCGCACCGCCAACAGATGCCGGCCGTCAAAGCCTTTTTGTATCGGAATTTCGCCAGGCATTTTATGAACCGCAAGATACGGAAGATCAGAGAGGGCGGCTGATTCTTTTCACTTTCCGGAAGAACGGCAAGGCGGCTTCCACCCGTTTCCATGCGTGCGGCGCAAAACCTAACGGAGAGCGGTGGGAAAGGCGGCCGGCCGCGGACGCGATTTGCGCCTGCTGCCGGCAGCGCGAGCATACAAAACAACCCCGCGTTTGGGGCTTTGTCTTTGCCTTGACGAAATCATAACGCGATGC
>DVLH01000016.1 GCA_018715585.1 Candidatus Aphodomonas merdavium | reverse complement strand
CAGGAGAAAGATCATGAACGGATTGAAACGCCCTGCTGAATGCGGTGAGAGCGCCGTATCCATATTTTTTCGCGATGTCAATCACTTTTTCCTTGCCGCTTTGTAAATCGACCGCCGCCAGCGACATCTTTTTACGCACAGATTCGAAAAAAGAAATGCCCTCCAGAGTATGAAAAGCATCCTTTGAAAATGATAAGAAGAGCAGCAGGTAGCTTTCGCAAGATCATAATCGATCTACCGCGTGAGATCTTGCTGCACGATTGCCATTGCTTGGCTTATCCGCTTGCTCCATTCCATCTTCTCTTTCTCCTTGCGGCTTTTTATTATAGCAAAACACCAAGGCCTTCTCTTCGCATTGACTGCACAAAAATGAGAGAGAACCGGCTATCCTTTCCGCCTTTGCTACCTTGCATGTCCGTCTGCTTCGCGTCATATCCTTTTGCAGGATAGGAGGGGGGACGGCGATGGCACGGGAGCGGTTAGCAAGGAGGGCGGTAAAAGCGGCAGGGCTCCCACAGGACGTCATGCTAGGTATGCCGCGCATTGTGCTTTGCGGCGACAGCCAAATGCTGCTTGAGAATCATCGCGGCATCGTCGAATACGCCCAGGATCGCCTTCGCGTGCGCACGGCGCTTGGGGTGTTGACAGTGGAAGGGGAAAACCTGACACTTTGTGCCATGGGGCAGGAAGATTTACAGGTGACAGGTACAATTCGTTCAGTGCAGCTATAAAAGAGCGAGGCGCAGATGGATAGATTTAGCCGGATTGATTTTTGCGTGGAGGGACTTAGCGTTGAGCGCCTACTGAATCACTGTGCAAAACAAGGAATTCGCCTCAAAAACGTGCGCAGGCGTTCGCTAAGGGCCGTGGCTGCTTCGGCTACGCCGCAGGATTTCGCAGCGTTGCGCACGTTTGCTCAGGAGCGCGGCTGGCACATTGTGCAGGAAAAGGCCGCGGGCGTTTCCAAACTCCGCGGCGTTGCACGCGGTCGGGCGCTGTTGGTTTGCGGCATAGCCGCTTTTTTGGCAATTTGCTGGGTGGCATCGGCATGCGTTTGGTTTATAGATGTTTCCGGCGCGGGCCCGTATGAAGCAGAGGTACGGCGCATTCTAGCGGAATACGGCGTACGGCCAGGCCGTTTTTCGGCCGCCATCGACGCAAAAGAGATCCAGCGGACGATGGAAACAGAATTGACGGGACTTTCCTGGGTTGGCGTTCATAAAAGCGGTGTGCGCGTGAACGTGCAGTGCGTACAGGCAGAAGTATTGCCAGAAATCGAAGAGGCGCCCAGAAACCTCGTGGCCGCGCGCGATGGGATTGTCGCCTCTGTGCTCTGCCAGGCAGGAACACCGCGTGTGGCCCCGGGCGATATGGTGCGCACCGGCGACATCCTCATCGAAGGGGTTGAGCGCGGATCAGAAGGATCTTTTACGCCCGTATGCGCCAAGGGAAGCGTACAAGCACGCGTATGGTATACGGGCGAAGCGTTCGTTTCCTCCGTGGAGGAGCAAATCGAACTGACCGGCGAGGAAAAAATGCGCCGTGTGCTGTACGCGCCAGCATGGGAATACGAATATGCGTTTGAAACGCCGCCGGATTTCACACAATATGAGCTAGAAAGCAGGATACAGCCCATTGGCGGTGCGCTTCCTGTCTTTTTGCGCACGGAGATATACCGCCAGACACGGACGGTAACGGTCGCACGGCCGGATGAACAAGTGCGCGAGGAGGCAGCGCAGGCTGCTTTGCGCCTTGCGGGAGAAAGCGCCGGCTGGGAGCTTGAAATCCTTGACAAATGGGTAGAGTATAGTATGATAGAAAAGGAAGGATATCGCGCCAAGGCGGTTGTGGAAGCGCTTTGCGAGATTGCGTATCCAGAACCTACGGCGGGAATCAGATGAGGATGGGAGGAACCTATTTGGCGCAAAAGCAGCAGACGCTGACCGTGGAGTCGATGGACGATTACATTGCGCTCTTTGGCGTGGGCGATGAAAATGTGCGCATCCTGCAGGAAGAAACGGGCGCATCCATCGCACTGCGCGGGAGCGAACTTTGTATATGTGGTGAGGAAGAGGCCGTCGATCTTGCAGCGGCAGTCGTGGGAAAGCTGTTGGAAATGATCGCGCGCAAAGATCCGGTAGACCGTTCGCGCATTCGCTACGCGGTAGAATTGGCGCGCGAAGGCAACGTTGAAAGCATCGGGGAAATCATGCAGGATACGGTTGCCATTACCTATCGCGGCAAGCGCATAAAATGCCGCACGCTGGGGCAGCGGCGCTATGTCGAACTGATGCGCAACAACCTGCTGACGTTTTCCATTGGCCCTGCCGGTACAGGCAAAACATACCTAGCCATGGCGATGGCGGTTGTGGCGCTAAAAAACAAAGAGGTGGAGCGCATCATTTTAACGCGCCCCGCCGTGGAAGCCGGCGAAAAGCTTGGTTTTTTGCCGGGAGACCTCGCGCAAAAGGTCGATCCTTACCTGCGTCCGCTCTATGACGCGCTCTACGACCTGATGGGTGTGGAAGCGTATCAGAAAATGGCCGAGCGTGGCATGGTGGAGGTTGCCCCGCTCGCGTATATGCGCGGCCGCACGCTGTCGGATTCTTTTGTCATCCTGGACGAAGCGCAGAACACTACATGCGAGCAGATGAAAATGTTTTTAACGCGCATGGGGTTTGGCACGAGAATGGTCGTCACGGGAGATGTGACACAGATTGATCTTCCGGAGGGCAAGCGTTCCGGGCTGAAGGAAGCGGTCGAGGTACTTAGCGGCGTGAACGGAATCGGTATCGCGCATTTGACGCCGAGCGACGTCGTGCGCCACGAACTCGTCCAGGCGATCGTCAAGGCTTATGAAAAGCACGAACGAAGGCGGCAGCGTTAAGGCTGCGCGGCGCCGCTAGGAGGGAAGTATGGAGCTAAAGAGCCGCACGCTGGGTGGGAGAAAATCGCCCGGCATTTGCCTGCTGATTTTAACGCTGTGTTACGCGGTGCTGGTGATGGCAATGATGATGGCGCTTTCACCAGAACGATACAGCCTGAAAGTAGGCGATATTGCGCCCAAGACGATCACCGCCACAAAGGACGTCATCGACGAAGAAACAACGGAACAGCGCCGCCAGGAGGCGATGGAAGCCGTCCAGCCCGTCTACCAGGAGGACGAAGGGGCGCTTGACCGTGTGCTTGCTAAAATAGATACTTACTTTGAAGGTTATGAAAAAGTCCGCCTCTATGGGGAGCAACTGCGTGAAGGGACGGTTCTTTCTGCTTCCGGCGAGGAATTTGTCTATTCCGGAACGTTCCTGCGCGCGGATTTGGATTACGCTGAAACGCTTTGTAGCGAAATTGCGCTCAGCGATTGGCAATTGACGATCCTCATGAAGCTTTCAGAAGCCGAGCTGACCTCTACCTATACCGCTACGGTGAACGCCGTGCGTAAATCAATGGACGCCGGCATCCGCCAAAGCGGCATCGAGGTTGCCATCTCCAACATCCAGCGGCAAATCATCCAGTATATTTCCTCCGACCTTTGCTGGAACATCGCCGTGCCGACCGTGCGTGCGTGCCTGGAGCCGAACATGGTCGTCAATGAAGAGGCGACAACTGCTAACCAAGCCGCCGCTGCCGCAGAGGTGGAGCCTGTCTACTATAAAAACGGGCAAAATATCGTCGTCGCTGGAGAACGCGTGACGGCGGCAGAAATCAGCGTGCTCGATACGCTGGGGCTGCTCGAAGGCAATAAATATGATATAAAACTCTTCTTGGGCGTGGCGCTGGTAGGCCTCTTGTCCATTTTTGCCATGTCCTTTTATATCATCCGTTTTGAAAACAGCCTAATCGCGCAGCCGCGCTATATGCTCATGCTGGCGGCGATTTTCCTGATGACTGCGGTGGTCACGCTGCTCTCCTCGCAGCTACAGCCTTACTTCGTGCCCATTGCGACAGTGCCACTGCTGGTGGCGGCGCTG
>DVLH01000015.1 GCA_018715585.1 Candidatus Aphodomonas merdavium | reverse complement strand
AGCCATTCAGGCTTACATGAACTATTCCTTCCTGTAAGGGAAAGGGCGTTCTCCGGCGGATAAAGCGATGCGTAAAACAGCAGTCCCGCAGTTTAAAAACTGCGGGACTTTCCCTGGCAACAAAGCCGGCGCCGTGCCGGCAAAAAACTAAAAGCAAAAACCGTTTCCTCTCTTTTCAGTTTGGAAGCGGTTTTTGCTTTTTGAAGGATATGTCAGCCTGTTTGCCGTTTGGTTAAAGCCAAAGAAGGAAGCCGCCTATTTTAAGCCTTCCCGCTGCGATACAGCGCAGGCCCTACAGCTCCATAACGGCCTTGAGCGCGCCCTTGCGGTCGTCCAGGTAGGCGCGCACGTCGGCGGCAAAATGGTCCAGCCGGATTTTATGGGAGATCATCGCCTGCATGTCGATCATGCCGGCGTTGCAAAGCGCCAGGCAGGCCGGGAAATAGAGCGCAGGAACGGCGTTGCTCGCGCGAATCTGCAACTTTTGATCGTGGAAAAAGCGCATGTCAAACGCGATGCGGCGGTCGCCGAGCTCATCGGAGCCAATGCCGATGAACCCCATTACGCCGCCCGTGTTCATCAGCGCCATCGTATCGGGCATGACGGCGGGGGAGGCCGTCATGAACACCTTGTCCACGCCGCCTTTTTCAAACATTTCGCGCGTCAGCGGCGTTTCATCCGGATGGATGACGGCGTCCGCGCCCCAGGCGAGCGCCAGCGCGTCGCGCGCATCGCGGCCGGAGCGGTTGACGGCATAGATCCTGCGCGCGCCGTTGAGCCGTGCCAGGCGCAGCGCAAAGAGGCCGATGGGTCCCAGGCCGTAGACGAGCACATCCTCGCCCAGCTCAACGCCCGTCACCTTCCACAGGTCGTACGCCACGCCGAGCGGCTCGATCAGCGACGCCTGCGCATACGTCAGCCCGGAAAACTTGACGCAGCATTCGCACGGCACGACCATGTGCTCGGCAAACCCCATCGTCTCGATGCCATCGTTGAACATGGAGCGGCCTGTCATATCCAGGTCCACCTTGCCATTGCGCGAAAGGTCGCTGAAGCGGTCAAACGTGCCGCTTTCCAGGCAGACGTCGTCGCCCGGGCGGACGTTTTCAACGGCGCTGCCAATTGCTTCCACGATGCCCGCGACCTCATGGCCGAACGGTGCAAACGATTCGCCGATGGCGGCCTGCCGCACGTCCGTGCCGCAAAGCCCGCAAGCTTTCACGCGCACCTGCACATCGTGGGGCCCGAGCGGCGGAATGGGGATTTCCCGCACATCGAACTGAAACGGCTTTTTTACAAAAACGGATTTCACTTTTTTCCTCCTGCTTGCGGCGGCCTTCTTTGCAAAGAGGGCGCCGGGTTGAAGCGCGAGGCTGTGGCCGGGCAGCGGGGAAGGAGAATTATGCGCTGCCCGGCGCCCTGCCTTCAGACGCGGTCTTTGTAAACATCAGGGACGGTTAGGCCGGGTTTGTTCCACCATTTGGGCGCGTCGATGGCGCTGATGAAGGCGATGTTGCCATAGGGGTTGAATGCGCCGGAACGGACGATGTATTTTGCCTTGTGCGGCACGGTGGCCATGAATTCATCGTATGGGATTCCTTCCACGCTGCAGCGCGTACAGGTCTTGACGACAAAATCATACAAGGGACGGTTATAGTCCTTCATCTCCGAGGAGATGATCACGCGCTCATAGCAAAAATCGCTCAGGATGAGCTCCATGAGCCGCTCGATTGTAGGGAGATCCTGTTCGATGGCCAGGTCGATGCGCTGCGCCTCGGAGGGGATGGGAAAGCCGGCGTCGCAGATGACGAGCATGTCGCCATGCCCCATATCGGCGATGGCCGTGTTCAGTTTTTTGTTGAGAATACGTCCAAGTTTCATCGGGATGCCCCTTTCTGTCCGTTGTTGCAAAGCAAATAAGGCGCCGTCCGGCCGCGCGGGGCCGGACGGCAGAGCGTTAGAGGGGATTTGCCTCGAGGATTTCCTGAATGCGGCCGTATACGTCCTCGGGCAAAACGGTATCGCCGCTTTCGGCGTTGGAGATGGCCTGCGCCACGGTGCGTGCGCCGCAGAGGATGCTCGTCACGCCCGGATGATGGATGAGCCAGCCCATCGTCATCGCATGCAGCGTCATGCCGGCCGAGTCGGCGAGCGCTTGCAGCTGGTCCACCACATCGAGCCGTTTATCAAGCTCTGCGCCGCGCAGCTTGGGGTTCTGATTGCGCATATCGCTGGGGGAAAGGTCCTTGTCGCGCCCGCGGTAATAGCGGCCGGAGAGCAGCCCCTGGCACAGCGGGCTGTAAGGCAGGAAGGCCCGGCCGTTCTTTTCGCAATCTGGCAGGATCTCATCCTCGCTGCGATATTCCAGCGCAATGCCGTGGTAGGTGTCGGCGTTGCGGTCAAACATGTTGTAGAGCACCTGATGAGAGGCAATGGGGGCGACGGTTTCTGCGCGTGCGATTTCCGCCAGGGAGAAGTTGGAAGCGCCGATGTAGCGGATCTTTCCTTCTTTTACAAGCGCGCGCATCGTCTCCATCGTTTCTTCAATTGGCGTGCTGTGGTCCATCCAGTGCATTTGGTACAGGTCTAGGTGGTCCGTCTGTAGGCGGGTGAGGGAGGCTTCGATTTCCTTGCGGATTTGCGCCGGGGTGAGATCGTTGATGCCGGGGCCGTCCACCTTTTCCCAGCGCAGGCCGCACTTGCTCGCCAGAAAGACCTTCTCGCGATGGCCCTTGAGCGCCTGGCCGAGCGCCTTTTCGCTCTCGCCGTATCCGTAAATGGGGGCGACGTCGAAAAACGTGATGCCATGGTCGATGGCCGCGTGGATAGCGCGCTGCGATTCCGGCACGCTTCCATCCGTCCAGTTATAGCCCGCGACGGACCAGCAGCCAAACCCGACGACGGAGAGGCGTTCTTCAATTTTTGCTACTTTTCTGTAAATCATTTTATTTCTTCCTCTTTTTGTCGAGCATGACGGCAAAGACGATCATCAAGCCAATGATGATATCCAGCACGAAGGAGTTGACGCCCAGCAGGTTGCCGCCGTTGCGCAGCGTCGCCATGATGAGCGAGCCGAGCACGGTGCCGATGATGGAGCCTTCCGCGCCCGTCAGGGACGCGCCGCCCAATACGGCCGCTGCGATAGCGTCCGTTTCATAGCCTTCGCCGCCGGTGGGGACACCATTGCCGAGCCGCGCCGTCATCAGTACACCGGCAATAGCCGACAGGAACGCGCAGACGGTGTAAACCCCGTATGTTGTCAGGCGGATGTTAATGCCGGAGAGGCGTGCCGCCTCTGTGTTGGAGCCAACGGCAAAGTTGTTGCGGCCGAATGTTGTGTATTTGATGACGACGATCGCAACAGCAATGATGATGAACCATACCCAGCCCAACATGGGAATATACAGGAAGGTATCGCGCGAAAAGCTCGTGAACGCCTTGGGGAGACCGGAGATCATGCGGGCGCCAGTGATGAGCATGATCACGCCGCGCATGGCCGTGTTCACGCCCAGTGTGGCGATGAACGGGGGTACTTTGCCATCGAAGATGATGATGCCGTTGAAGACGCCCACCAACGTGGCGACGAGCACGGCCGCCACCGCCGCAGGAAAGATGGGCCAAGAGGCGTTGGACATCAACATGGCGCAGATGACGCCGGAAAGGCCGACGACGCTGCCGACGGAGAGATCGATGCCGCCGGACATGATTACAAACGTCATACCGATGGCGATAACGCCGTAAATGGCCGTCTGGCGGATGAGGTTTTGCAGGTTGTTAGTCGTTAGAAAAACATCAGAAGCACAGGCTAGGGCGATGAACATGACGGCGACGAGAATCAGCAGCAGCGCCACCGTCGAGATGTTGCTCAGTTTTATTTTTTTCATAGGTTTCTCTCCCTTCCATCGCTGCGCCGTCAATCCACAATCCCGCTGGCGAGGCGCACCATCATTTCTTCGTTCATCACGCCGTCTTTGGCGAATTCACTGCGGGACAGCTCGCGCATGATGCGCCCTTCGCTCATGACGGCAATACGGTCTGATAGGCCCATGACCTCGGGAAGATAGCTGGAGATGACGATAATTGCTGCGCCTTGCTTGAGCAACTGCTCGAAGAGGTGGTAAATTTCCACCTTTGCGCCGACGTCCACGCCGACGGTCGGCTCGTCGAAAATGAACACCTTCGACGAACAGGCCAACCACCGGCCGATAATCACCTTTTGCTGGTTACCGCCGGAAAGGTTGCTGGCTTTTTGGTTGATTGTGGGCGTCTTGATGCGGATTTCCTTAACGTATTTTTGTGTGCGATTTTTTTCCTTCGAGAGGTTGATGAACCCTGATTTGCTAATGAGATCGTAGCTGGCGATGTTGACGTTGAAATTGACGGAGAGGTTCATCGCAAGGCCTTGGCGCTTGCGGTCCTCCGTGAGAAAGGCGAGACCACTTTTGATGGAGGTTTTGGGATTGCGAATGGATACTTTCTTTCCATCAATAAACACGGAGCCTTCGTCAAATGGATCGGCTCCGGTGATAGCGCGCAGCGTCTCTGTGCGCCCTGCACCGACAAGCCCATACAGGCCGAAGATTTCGCCCTTTCGCACTTTAAAGCTGACATCCTTAAAGACGCCTGCGCGCGTCATGTTGCGCACCTCCAGCACGACATCGCCGGGCTCTGGATGCTGGATAGAATACATATCCTCCAGCTTGCGGCCGACCATCATGGCAATCAGTCCGTTTTCATCCACGCTGGAGACGGGCACGGTGTCCACGTATTCGCCGTCCTTGAGCACGGTGACGGTGTCGCAGAGGCTGAAAATTTCTTCCATACGGTGGCTGATGTAAATGATACCGCACCCTTCGGACTTTAAGCGGCGAATCAGCGCAAAGAGCTGGCCAACCTCTTCGTTTGTCAAAAGCGCGGTGGGCTCGTCAAAGATGATCACCTTTGCCCTTTCACGCACCATTTTGCCGATGGCCACCATTTCTTGCGCGGCGACGGAAAGGTTTTTGACAAGGGTAGTTGGGTTGATATCTACACCGATTTGCTTCATGGATTCGCGCGTTTCCCGGTTGACGCGGGCCCAGTCGATGAAGCAGCCTTTTTTGGGTAGCTTTCCTAAGAAAAAGTTTTCCCCCACGGAAAGGTGCGGCGCCGTCATTACGTCTTGATAAACCGCACCAATGCCCTGCGCCATGGCCGAGGCGGGGTTAGGAATCTCTGTTTTTTTCCCGTTGATGTATATTTCACCGCCCGGGTCGGCCATGTGCGCGCCTGTGAGCACCTTGATTAGCGTGGATTTGCCCGCGCCGTTTTCTCCGACCAGCGCGTGAATTTCGCCAGCATGGACGGAGAACTTGACATTCTTGAGCGCCTTGACGCCCGGGAATGTTTTGGAAATGTTCTCCAGGCGGACAAGCTCATTGCCGAAGGCTTCCATTGCGTGGTTCCCTCCTTCGTGATTTGATGCGGGCGCGGCGGCCCGTGCAGAAAGGCTTGCGCCAATTCCAAACGAAAACTGCCCGCACGTGGCGGCATTCGGTTGGAATTGGCGGGAAAGCGCAAACGCCGTTATCCGTGGCCGGCCCGGGGCATATGCCACGGGCCGGCCGGGGGGGATTCGCCGGTGTTCCGGCGTTTTGATGGGCGTTAATATTTCTTGAGGGTCATCGGGTCGAGCAGGCCCTGGATGTCATCGTCATAGAAGTTATCGATGGTGACGATGGTGGCGCCGGTGTCCACTTCCTTGGGGATTTCCTGGCCGGTGAGCTTCTGCCAGGCGAAGTCTACGCCCTTATAGCCCATGCCGTAGGGATCCTGCAACACGAGCGCTTTGAGCGCGCCGCTCTCTAGGCCGGCGATTTCCTCGGGGTCGGAGTCAAAGGCAACGCCGATGATCTTGTCGCCGAGTTCCTGCTCGGTCAGGACACGGCAGACGCCGTCGCCGGTGACGTTGTTGCAGCCGAACATGCCGATCAAGTCCGCGTTGGCGGAGACCATATCCTCAGCGGCGCTAATGGCCTTGGTCATGTCGTTGTCAACGAAACGGGTTTCGAGGATTTCCACTCCAGGGGCCAGCTCGGTCAGCTTGTCGCGGAAGCCAGCCTCACGATCGGTCAGCACCTGCACGCCAGCCATCGCGTTGACGATGCCAACTTTGCCAGCGGCGTAATCAATGCCGGCCGCTTCCCAGGATT
The DNA here is from genome assembly GCA_018715585.1 of Candidatus Aphodomonas merdavium. GTDB lineage: Bacteria > Bacillota > Clostridia > Christensenellales > Aristaeellaceae > Aphodomonas > Aphodomonas merdavium. Next base: position 4,824 of record DVLH01000015.1, on the reverse strand, counting down.
TGACCATCTGCTCGGCCGCCAGGCCGCCGCCGACGTAGTTGTCCGTCGCCAGGAAGCTGTCATAGCAGTCGGAGTTGAGGCGGTTGTCAATGGTGATGACAACGATGCCGTTGGCCTGCGCTTCCTCAAGCGCCGGGATGGTGGCGTCGGAGGAGGTGGAGGAGATCACGATTGCGTCAGGCTGCGTGGCAATATGGTTTTCCAGAATGGTAACCTGCTGGTCGATGTCCGCTTCGGAAGGCGGGCCGTCGAGCGTCAGCTTCACCCGGTCCGGATACTCGTAGGCATAGTTCTGCGCGCCGACGAGCACGTACTGCCAGAAGTCAGACGTGGTTGCCTTGATGATGACGACCACCTCGTAGGGTTCCGTGGCTTCGGCGGATGCGATCACCGGGGTGATGAACATCGCCAGCGCCAGCATGAGAACGAGAATTTTCTTCATGGGGAAACCTCCTTTTATTATTTTCCTTTACGGAAAATTGATTTCGTTGGCGCGAAGGGAATCGGGTTTGCGGGATGGGGAGGACGGCATGGCGGCCTGACCTAGCGCGGGAAAAACTGCTCCGAGCCGGTCAGATGTACGGCGGAGGAGAGCACCATGCGCCGTTGCGCCATTTGCGGAGAGGCCATGCGCTCCAGCAGCAAACACGCTGCGTCCCTGCCAATTCCCTGCTCGTCCCGTTCTAGGCTGCTAAAGCGGACGCCCACTATGTCTGTCCCCTCGATGGGGTCAAATCCGATGAAGCCCACGTCTTGCGGTATGCGCATGCCCGCCTCGTGCACCGCGCGCAGGAACCCGTGCGCGGAGAGGTTGTTGCTGGCAAAAAAAGCGGTTGGAAAATCTCCCGCGGCCAAACGCGCGCGCGTTGCGCCATAGGCGGCACATTCGCTGAAGTTGCCGGGGAGAATATCGTCCTTGCGCAGCGGGAGCGACGCTTCGCGCAGCGCACGTTGAAACCCTGCGAACCGTTCGCGGCCAATCTTGAGAGACAAGTCGCCGTTGACAATGCCGATGTGCCGGTGCCCTGCGTCGATAAGCGCCTTTGCACACAGGTAAGCACCGCCTTCGTTGTCGGAATAAACGCCGTCTACGCCGCTGCCTTCGATTTCGCGGTCGATGAGTACGACAGGGCCGATAGCCGTTAGTGCCTTGCGGATCTCTGTACGTGCCCGTTCATTATATTCAGCTGCGGGCGTGTATAGAAGCCCTTCAACGCGCAGTTGACGGATGGCATACAGTGCGGCCTTATCCCGCTCCACCACGTTGTCCGTGCTGCTGAGAAATAGGTGCATCCCTGCGCGCTCGAGCACGCTGGCCGCACCGGTGATGATCTTGTAAAAAAACGGGTTCCCTAACTCCGGAATAACGAGTGCCACCACGCCAGTTTTTTTTGTAGGAAGTGTACGCGCCGCCGCGGAGGGAACATATCCTAGCTCTTCAATGGCCGACTCAATGCGTATACGCGTTTTGGCGCTGACATAACCGCTCTTGTTGAGTACACGGGAAACCGTCGCCGTACCTACTCCAGCCCGGGAAGCGATATCGCGAATGGTGATTTCATCCATTTGTGGTACCATCCTATGCCTGGCCACGAAATGTGGTACCGTTTTCATATTTAAAACAAAACAATTTTCATGGACGAATTATATTGCTTTTGCGATGACTTGTCAAGCGCTGGCAATGAAAAAAGATAAACACGCAACCTGGCGGCAGAGCGCCTTCCAACCCCTTTGAACCATAAAACGCTTCAAGAAAGACGGTGGTTTTGCGCTGCTAACGAAGCGCCATCGGCCGGGAAAAACGGGCAGATAAAACTGCCGGCGGGGCGCAAAGCGCTCCGCCGGCGGGGAAAGGGACTGCGCGCCGTCAGCTTTCTGCAAACGGTTCGCCGTAGCATTCCTGGTAGAAGGAGAGGATTTCTGCGCGGCTGGGCATGGAAGGGGCCGTGCCGGGCCGGGTGACGGACAGCGCGCCGGTGACGTTGCCGCAGCGCAGCGCGGTAAAGAGGTCCTTGCCTTCGGCGAGGGCCATCACAAAGCCGCCGTTGAAAGCGTCGCCCGCACCAGTGGTATCCACGGCGTTCACGCGCAGGCGGGGTTCCAATACGCTTGTTTTCCCGTCGCTGGCAAACGCGCCCATTGCGCCTAATGTGATGACAACGTTCTTTACTCCCTTGTGTAGGAATGTGGCAGCGGCGCGCTTGGCATCCTCCACGGTTTCGACTTTCACGCCCGTCAGCTGCTGCGCTTCCGTTTCGTTGGGGGTGACAATGTCCACCTTGGCAAGTACCTCGTCGGGGATTTCCTTGGCAGGGGCGGGATTGAGCACGATGGTAACGCCGGCCGCGTGCGCGATATCGATGGCTTTAAAAAGGGCGCTGAAGTTGATTTCAAACTGCAAAAGGAGGATATCCGCCTGTTCGATCAGGGGACGGCAGGCTTCGATGTCCTCGTCGGTGATGTGCATGCAGGCTGCCGGGACGACGACGATCATGTTTTGCGCGCTTTGCGTATCCACCTCGATGAGGGCAATGCCCGTTTCACGCTCTTCGTCGTAGAGGATGTGCGAGCAGTCGATCCCTTCTTTTTGATAGAAATCGGTGGCGACGTTGGCAAAGACATCGCGGCCAAGCTTTGTAATCAGCGTCACGTCCGCGCCGGCGCGGTGTGCGGCGACGGCCTGGTTGGAACCCTTTCCGCCCGGGCCCATTTGAAAGGAATCGCCCAGGAGTGTTTGACCGGGAACGGGAAGTCCCTTTTGGCGCGTTGTCAAATCCACGACAAAGCTGCCGAGCATGACGACTTTTTTCTTCATCCGTCTCCCTCCAAATAATGAAAGAATAAATTGTTATTTTTTAGCATTATACCTCGCTGTGCCGGTAAAGGCAAGCACGCCAGTGGCAGGAAACACGGCGCGCGCGCAGAATTCATTCATAGGGAATCGGAGCGAGCGAAGAGGGATAACGGATGAAAAAAGCGATTGTAGTGGGCGGGCTAAACCTGGACATATGCGGTTTGCCAGACGGAGAGCTTGTGCCGCGGGATTCCAACATCGGCCGGGTCGAGATGCGCGCAGGGGGCGTGGGGCACAACATCGCCGCGCGCCTTGCCCAGCTAGGGGTGGAAGTGGAACTTGTGACAGCCATCGGCGATGATGCTGCGGCCGTCATGTTGCGCGAGCAGCTGCGGCGCGAAGGCGTCGGCGTTTCGCTTGCGTTGCAAATGCACGGCCCGTCGTGCTGTTATGTCAGCTTGCACGATGCCGACGGCGATATGGCAGCGGCTGTTAACGCTATGGCATTGATGGAGCGCTTTACGCCGGAGGATTTGCCGCTGGATGCGATCAACGCATGCGGCCTGTGCATCGCCGATACAAACCTGCCGCCTGCCGTGCTGCACGCGCTGGCGGAGCGCGCCCGGATCCCATTGATGCTTGATACCGTCAGCTGTGCAAAGGCGGAGCGCGCCTGCGGCGTGATCGGACGCTTTTATGCCGTCAAGCCAAACGCTGCAGAGGCCGCGATGCTCTCCGGCGAGAGCGATCCTGCGCGGGCGGCCGCATGGTTTCTCGCCCAGGGGACAGAGCATGTGTTCATTTCTCTCGGCGCGCGGGGGGTTTATGCGGCGGGAAAATCATTTTTCGGTTTTCTGCCCGCGCCCAAGCTTAGCGTGCGAAACGCGACCGGTGCGGGAGACGCAATGGCGGCAGGCATTGCCTCTGCGCTGCTGGAAGGGCTCGACACCCGCAGCTGCGCCCTGCGCGGGATGGAAACGGCGTCACGCTATCTCAGCGGCCATCAGGCATAGGGACGGCCTTGCCCCGCAGCGCGCTGGGGACGCAGCCATATTGCTTGCGGAACGCTTTGAGAAAGGCGGAATAATCGCTGAAGCCGGCGGCTTGCGACGCTGCCAGCACGGCGTCCCCCGCCCGAATGCGGGCGGCCGCTTCCGTCAGCCGTTTTTGCTGCACATATTGATGGACAGTGCAGCCGGCATGGCGTTTGAACTCATGCATTAAATACGAAGTGCTGATGTAAAAGCGGCGGGAGAGCGCATCGATGGAAAGCTCCTCGTCCAGGTGGCCGTTGATGTATCCAAGGATGCCGTTGAATTTGGGGTCGCTGCGGACGGCGTTCCCAAGCGCCGCATGGTCGCGCTCAAGCAGGCGGCCCAGCGCCAGCAAGAATTGCAGCAGATACGTATCCGCAAGCAGCGCATGCCCGGCGAACGATGCTTTTTGATTGCGTTCCACATTTAGCAGCGTCTCGATGAGTTCGCTGCGGTTTTTTTCGTCCGGCCGGAAAAGGCCACGCCCTTGCAGCAGCGGCCATTCAAACGCGTAGCGCAGCATGGGTTCGGAAAAGCTGCGCAGGAAACTGTCCTGGATCCAAAGGATGATGCGCTCATAGGCTTGCGCTGCGTGCAGGATGGAGCGGTGGATTTGATGCTCGGGGATGATGAGGATATCCCAGGGGCGCAGCGAATACGTCGTGCCCTCCATAATGTAGGTGACATGCCCTTCCAGGCAGAGCACAATCTTGTGGAAATCGTGGCTGTGCGATTGAAAATCCATATCCATCCGGTCGGTGGAATGGAACAGGCGGTATGCCTCGTGCAGGTAGCCGCGCCGCGTTACGCTTGCCATAATCCTCCGCAAAAAGCATTTTTTGCAACTTATAAAGCATATTATACGCTATTTACGGAAAAAATCAAATGCTATAATTTTCCACAAACGCAAGAGATTGTGAGGGGAGCGCATGAAAAAATTCTTGAAGAGCTATTGGTTCATCCTGAGCATGCTGGTCGCGATTATCGCGGGCTGCA
>DVLH01000095.1 GCA_018715585.1 Candidatus Aphodomonas merdavium | reverse complement strand
CGGGGGATGGGCCCTGCCGGGGCTTGTATGCTTGATGTGGGCGGGGGCTTGCGGGCTGTTCTCGGCGGCGCTGGCCGTTTTTTGCGTGCGGGAAAGCGAGGGCGTTCCGCTGGCGTGCGCGTGCTTGGGACGGGCAGGGGATTGCGCGCTGCCCTTGGCGGCGCTGGCCATTTTTTGCGTGCGGGAAAGCAAGGGCGTTCCGCTGGCGCGTGCATGCTTGGGATGGGCAGGCTCGGAAGACTCTTTGTGCGTGGAAGGGGAAACGGCGGAGGAAGCGGGGGAAGCCTTGTGCCGCCGCAAAGGGGAAAGCCGCCCAAACCGCATGCCCATCACGCCCTTTCTTTCCGAAATCGCCATATCATCCGATCACAAAACTAAAACATTATAGCACAAGCATGCGCGGATGCAAAATACTCCTAAGCGGAGTTTTTTTTCAAAGCCTTCCATGGCGCCCTTCGGAAAAGGAACAGCTGCGGCGGTTCCGGCGCCGTTGCATCTGGGAAGAGGTAATGCTATCATCATGGTGAAGATTGCCGGAGGTGGTACGGATGCATGGAAAACGGCTGGCAAAGTATCTGCTTTTAACGTTTGCGATCAGCTATGCCTGTTGGGGCGGCTTGGCCGTTCTGATCCGTCTGGGTGCGTTTTGTTTTACGGATCCGCCGGCGGTTGTGCTGCACCTGTTGGGGGGCTTTGGGCCGGCGTTTGCGGCGCTGGCCGTGCTGGAAACGAAGCGGACGGCAAAGGCTGTGCTGCGCTTTGTGTTCGGCTACAAAAAGAAATCCGCTGTTTTTCTGGCGCTTTTCTTTGTGCTGGAGACAGCTACGGTAGCTTTTTCTTCGCGGGAGCGCAATCCAATGATGCCGCTTTGGGCCATACCGCTGGTGTTTGCGCAGGCGATTTTCCTGTACGGCGGGGAAGAGGAGCTGGGCTGGCGCGGCGTGATGCAGCCGGAGCTGGAAAAGAGCATGCCGTTTGCGCTTGCGGCGCTGCTGACGGGCGCTGTTTGGGCGGCGTGGCATATTCCGCTGTGGTTTGTGGACGGCGCCACGCAGCAGGGCATACCATTTTCGCTTTTTGCGCTGCTGGCCGTGCTGCAAAGCGTATGGTATGCCGCCGTTTACCGCAGGACGCGGAGCGTGTTTTTTTGTAGCGTACTGCATGGGCTGACGAACACGCTGCTTTCGGCGTATGTCATCAAAATTAACGCCGTGCTGGCCGCCGGGTTTTTGCTCATGACGGCGGTTGCCTTCATTGTGGCCCGTCCGGCCGCAGGCGGAGCGGACGGTTAGAAAAATACATGCTTTTGGGGGCGCAACAAAAGGCGCTTTGGCGGGGCGGCATTTTCGCCGCGCCGCCAAAGAACGCCTTTTTCGTTTGGTTATCGTGTGTTAAAAGCAGCGCGCAATGGTCGTGAAATCAAACGGCTTGGCTTCCGGATAGAGATCGGCGACGCGCGAGAGGAAGTTGATGCCATAGGTGCGCTCGCCGTTGCGCGGTGGCCCTTGCTTGGTGCAGGGAGAACCGAAGGCGACCGCCATGTCGAAGATGGAATCGTTTGTAACGGCGCCGGCGCGGATGGAAGGGATGGTGATCATGCCGCAGCTTTGGGCATATTCATGCGCTTCGATGCATTCCGTGACGGTACCCACCTGATTGGGCTTGAAGATAAAGCCGCCGCAGGCGTTCAGCTCGTGCGCTTTTTGAAGCCGTTTGATGTTGGTGACGGTAAAATCATCGCCGATGAGGATGGTGCGATCGAGCTCCCGCGTGGCGCGGACCCAGCCGTCCCAGTCGTTCTCCTGCAAAACGTCTTCGCAATAGAGGAAGGGGAACCGGGTGGTCATTTCTTTTAAATAGCCGATGAGTTCGTCCGTGTCCAGTTCCCTGTCCACAAAGTCGTATGTGTTGCGCTGTGCGTTATAAAACTCCGAGCTGGCGCAGTCGGTTGCGAATGCTATTTTATCCAGGCAGCCGCAGCGGTCGGCCAACTCCTGCATCAGCTCAAAACAGGCGATGGGATCTGTCGTCGGGGCTTGCCAGCCGGAGAGCTTGCCGGGCTTTGCGGGCGCCCCTGTGATGCTTTCAATGACCTTTGGGGCCATTTCAAACATTTGCCAGCCGATATGGACCGCTTCCATGATCGACGCTGCTTTATACGGCACGACGGTGATCTCCTGAAAGGGCATGGATCCTTTTTGGTAGCTGCCGCCGGAAATGATATTGTAGGTGGGCAGAGGCACGGTAGTGATCGGTTTTTTAGCAAGGTATTCATACATGGGCAGGTTCAGCGTTTTGCAGGCAGCTTTAAGGCAGGCCAGCGAGACGCTGTAGAGGGTGTTGCCGCCCAGGTGCGTCTTGTTTTCCGTTCCGTCCAGGGCGATGAGTACGCTGTCGATTTTGCGCTGGTCGAACACGTCCATGCCTATCAGCGCGGGCGCGATGATGTTTTTAACTGCTTCGATGCAGGCGTTGACGCTCAAACCACCGAAATATGCGGCGTCATGGTCGCGCAGGACGAACGCTTCATGCTCTCCTGCGGAGACGCCCGACGGGGAGGACGCGCGCCCAAGCGCGCCTCCCTGCGTCAGGACATCCACTTCCAGCATCGGTTTGCCCTTGCAATCGAGGATTTGCCGGGCGCAAACGGCGCGGATATCAGTGCTTCTCATGGAAAAGAGCCTCTTTTCTTTGTTTAATAGGCGGCATAGGATATGTCAGCCTTCGGGAACGTAGAGGATGTTAAAATCGCATAGGTTTGTACCGGTGTTTCCGGTGATCACCTGATCGCCGAGGGCAGCGAGCAGTTCGCCGGTGGCGTGTTCGCGCAGCGCGCGCATGAGGTCGAATCCCAATTCTTTTGCGGTAGCCAAAGTGGTGGAATCCGTTATGCCGCCGGCAGCTGCCGTCGTGCCGTCCGTGCCTTCGCTGTCAATGGACAGCGCGCATGCCCCGGGAACGGCGGCGGCAGAGAGGGCAAAACTTGTCACCAGCTCCTGCGATGGGCCGCCGTGACCTTTGATTTCACGGTTATCCAGGATTAACGTAGTGGTTTCGCCGCTGGACAAGAGCACGCACGGGGGAGCGACCGGCCCTTTATTCTGCTGGATTTCGCGCGCGATGGAGGCCATGCACGTGCCGGTGCTTTTGCTGTCTCCTTCTAAATAGGTGGTAAGCACCATTACGTTCAGACCCATTTCCTCAGCAATTTGCCGGGCATAGCAGCATGAATCCGGTACGGTATTAATGATATAATAGGTAAAGCCATCCAGGTGCTTAGGCGTTTCGTTTTCGGGCGTCTGGCTTTGCAAGTATTGGATGACGCTTTGCGGCAAACGCTTTTCCAGGCCGTATTTATAGATGGAAGCAAGCGATTCTTTGAATGTTGTCGGATCCGGGCCGATCGGCGTTCCTTCCAACGGTACGGGAATGGTAATATCTTCAGTGGCAGGTTTCCCTACATCGTCGAAAATTGTAATGCCGATTAACTCTGCGCCTTTCTCCCGGATGCGCTGCCCGAGCCGGCCGCCGTTTATCTGCGAAAGATGGCGCCTGACTGCATTGATTTCTGATACTTTTGCGCCGGATTTGAGCATGATGTCGGTGGTATCGATTTTGTCTTGTAGGCTGATCCCGTCAACCGGGCAGCACATCAAGGCCGTCGAACCGCCGCTGATGACGGCGATGAACAGGTCGTCCGGGCCTGCCTGGTTGACAAGATCCAAAATTTTCCCGCAGGCGGCAACGCCGCTGGCGTTCGGCAAGGGATGTCCGCCTACATAGACGTCCGTCTTTTTATAAAGATCGGTTTCTTCGCGGATTTTAACGATTGCTATACCGCCGGTAAGCCGGTCGCCCAGCACATGTTCCACTGCCATTACCATGGCGTTACAGGCCTTACCGGCGCCCAGCAGGTACACGTTGCGTTTTTGAGAAAGATCCCAAACCTTTTTGCCAATGCGCAATCGGTCGCCTTCCAGGTGCATCATTTCGCAGATCCGGTTGTAGGAATCCGCTTTTCTGAGCATGCGTTCAGTGATCTCCAACACGATTTCCCTGGAGGCCCGGCACCCGTGCGAAAGCAGTTTCGCGCGATTTTTAATTTTATCCACCGGGGAAAACCTCCTATTTATCAAAATTTAAAAGCGCCGCTTTCATATCGAACTTCGTTTCCGACAACCGTTACGTCTACCTTTGTTTCACGAATGGCATCCGTCTCACAGGTGAGCACATCGCGGTCAAGAATGCAAAAATCCGCAAGCTTCCCGGGTTCCAATGAACCTTTTATTTTCTCATCAAAGAAACCGTAGGCGCCCCAGAGCGTGAACACGCGCAGCGCCTCCAGCGGCGTGAGGCATTCCTCCGGCGTGTGTATCTTTCCGTACATGTTTTCACGCTTGACCAGGCACCAGATGCTATGCCACGGGTTGCTTGATTCGGGCTGGGAAGCGGTCGTATCCGACGCACCGGGGATAATGAACCCCTCATTGATGAGCGTGCGCATGGGGACGCCGGGGCGGTCGGGGAAGGCGTAGATGAATTGCGGCGTGGGTACCTGCATGATGCCCGCGCGGCGAATGCGTTCCTTTTGCGAATCGCTCACGAATGGCTTGCCGTTTATAGTGCGGTTCCAGCGGTCCGCCACGTGCTCCATGCGCAGGCGATGATCCTGCTTTGGACGCGCTTGCAGTGCATTTTCATAAGCGCGCAGCGTCATTTCAATGCCTGTCGGGGAAAGCGCATGCGTCATTACCTGGTAATCGGCCTTGTGCGCTTTCAGGACGATTTCGTTTAGCTCTTCCTGCGTCCATTTGACGTCG
>DVLH01000094.1 GCA_018715585.1 Candidatus Aphodomonas merdavium | reverse complement strand
GTGTGCTTTCCCGAGAGGCGCTCGTCTGGCAGAAAATGACGGTGCTTTTGCATTTGGACGGCATTGCAACCCTTTGCTACGAAGAAGCTTTCGGCGCGGAAAATTCTGTGTTGGAGACCTACAACGCGGAACTGACCGTCCTGCGGATTGACGATATCCTTCGCACAGCCGCATGCTCGTGCGAGATACCGTCGGGAACTGTCTATACGCTGACGGTTCTTTTGGACGGCGCGCGCTTTTTGGAGATCAGTGGAAATATAGGGTGATGGATGATGGATAGGGCGCAGATCGACGCTCTGCTCGCAGAAACGGCGATCCTCAACGGATGGGTTGTGGAACGCTTCATTGGCGAGGGGCGTTTTGGCAAGGTCTATGGCATACGGCGCGAAAGTTCCTTTGGCGGCGTGGAGCGGGCGGCCCTCAAGTGGGTGCGCATCGCTCCCACGCCGGAGGAGATCGAACGCTGTCCGGCGCAGGGCATGACGATGGAAGACCTAGCGGATCTCTACAGGCAAAAAGTGGAAGTCTGCGTGCATGAGATCGAGATCATGCGCAGCCTGCAAGGCGAGACCAACATCGTCAATTATCAAGATTTTGAGGTCAAGCCGGTTCCCGATGGGATTGGTTGGGATCTCTTTATCCGCATGGAGCAGCTTACGCCCCTCCTGAGCTATATTGGTCAGGAGGGCTTATCTGCGGAAATGATTGTCGATGTGGGCAAAAGCGTCGCCGCAGCGCTTTCCTTATGCCATCATCCGCGCGTAGGCGCGCCGGTCGTCCATGGAGATGTCAAGCCCGGAAACGTCTATTTTGCCCGCGAGCATACGTTCAAATTGGGAGATTTCGGCCTCTCCTTCCTCGAGGGACGCGGCGGGGATTCCGGTAGCGGCACCCAGGGTTATCTCGCGCCGGAATGTGTCGCTGGCGCGGAAAAGACGGCCCTCAGCGATCAATATGCGCTGGGGAAAACGCTGTGGATGCTGTGGACGCTCCTCAGCGGCGCCTCAGGTACCGATGAGGGAAAAAACGATTCCGACGCGGTGGCTGATCGCGCCCTTTTGCAAATTATTCAGACCGCCACGGAGGAATCGCCGGAAGCGCGCTATGCGGATATCGACGATATGCTCTGCGCGCTCAACGCCATCACGGAGCCAAGCGCCGGGCGCGTGCGAGCGCTCACGGTGGAGGAGTACCTGCAAGGCCCGGGCAGGGGCGGCGATACCTGGACCGACCTGCGCCAGCGCGAGGCCCAGCGGGAGGCGGACGACGTCCTCAGCGGTATGGAATCCCCAGTGGAACGCACAGATGACGTCTGCAAAGAAGCCGGGGGGCAGGCGGCGCGGCCCCGGATTTCGAAGGAGTATGGCGACTGGACGCAAAAAAAGCGCGCGCAGGCGCACAGGCGCAAGGAAAAGGCGCTGTTTGCGGCAATCGTCGCCGCGCTTGTGCTGGCGCTGGCTGCGGGCATCATTTATCTGCTTAAGCCTGCGCCCATCCAGCTTGCGCGGCAATACGCGAACGCCCCCGGCCGCCTTTACCGCTACAAGACGGATTATGCGGCCACGGCAGCCGCAGCCGTCAATCCCGGCGTTTCCAGCATCTGGCAGGAAGTGCTCAATTCCGATTGGGCCCTGCAAGCTTCGGGGCTTTCGACGGATGCGGGCGACGGCTATGGCTATGTGCTCGTTGTCAGCCCGTCCGGAGGCGTTTCCAGCCTGACGCTTGACGGTCGCGTATGCCGCATCGATTTTGTCATCGGCGACGCGGCGGGCAGCGTCACAGAGCGCTGTGAAAACGCCACTTCCATGCTGACGATGAATTCCGCGCAAACCTGGCTCGCCTTTGACCTCATGCCGGCGCTTCGGGAAGCGCGCGGTGAAGCAACGTTTGCCGCCGGCGAGACGTACCGCTTCACCTGCTTTCTGGACAATGAGCCCGTCGCCATTTTCGAGGGGACGTTCGCCTGAGCGCCATAACTGTCAAAACACGGAGGGAAATGAGATGCGCGCCATCTTAAAAAAACTGCTCGTCTGCTGCCTGCTGATCTGCCTGCTGCTCGCCCCGGCGCGGGCGGAGATGCCCTCCACGCCGGAGGAGCGCTATGCTACGGAACTTTCGCTGCTCAACGGCTATTTGCAAAACAGCGCGGCGCGCAGCGGGCTGGACATCCGCGGCATTTATGATGTCTTTGCTGAAAACGGCAATATCGGCGAGCATGCCACGGGGTTCCGCGGGTATGCGCAAGCGCTTGCCCTGACGGAAGAAGGGAACTTCGCCGGGGCGCTTGCCGCCGTGGAAAACCTGCAAAACAGCGCTTCCTATGAAGCGTTCCGCGCCTACCTTGAAGACGGGGAGGACTTGCAAGCCCGCGGGCTGTACGCCATCCGCCCGTTGGACGAGTTGGAAGCCTATGTGCTCGCCCGCGAATGTGAGGCGCAGGGGCGCTACGAGCAGGCCGCTGGCTATTACGACCAGTGCCAGATGTTCTTCGACGCCTACGACCGCCTCGCCTACGCCGCCAGCGTCACCCCCTCGCCCAGTCCTTCGCCCAGCCCTACGCCTGTGCCCACGCCCTCGCCCACCCCCAGCCCGACGCCTACGCCCAGCCCAACCCC
>DVLH01000093.1 GCA_018715585.1 Candidatus Aphodomonas merdavium | reverse complement strand
GCAGCAGAAAACGCCGCCCCCGCCGTTGGGGAAGCGGCCGTCCCGGCCGCCGCCAATGGCGTCAATGCCGGCAGACAAAAAAACCGCGCCCTCAAAACAAAAGGAGGCGGCTTTGCTTTTTACCGGCGTTTTTGCGCATGTCCAAACGGCTTGCGCCGAAACCGTGGCAGCCAGGCAGCAGAAAACGCCGCCCCCGCCGTTGGGGAAGCGGCCGTCCCGACCGCCTTCAATGGCGTCAATGCCGGCAGACAAAAAAACCGCGTCCTCAAAACAAAAGGAGGCGGCTTTGCTTTTTTTGGGGGCGTTTTACTGCTCCGGCGATGGATCGAGACGAGCGAAAAGCCCGTCGGAAACGCAGCTTGCTCAGGGTTTTACCGCGCGCACGAGCAGCATCATCGGCCTGCGCATTTCGTCGCGCATGCCGGCTTGCGCGAGCAGCGCCTCCGGCGGCTGCGCCTCGACGACGGCTTCCAGGCGAAACCCCTGCGAAAGCAGGCCCATCAGCAGCTGCGTGAGCGTGTGATGCTGCTTCTTGACCGTGTGGCCGAGAAAATGCGTCGTTCGCTCCCCGGGATAAAAATAATCATCCACCGGCCAGTAGAGCGCTTTACCCTGTGCGTCAAGCACCCATTCTTGCCCGACACCGGCGGTGAACACCGGATGCTCGATGTTGAAAACAAAAACGCCCTTTGGCCGTAGCGCAGCAAAGACGCGCGCGAAAAGCGAATCTAAATCCTCTACGTAATGCAGAACGAGGTTGGAGAGGATAAGGTCGTAAGCCTGTTCGGGGAAGGGGAACTGCTCCAGCGCGCACGCGCGGTAGGTGATTTGCCCGCCGCCATTGCGGCGGCGCGCCTGCGCAAGCATCCGCTCGCTGCAATCGATTCCCAGCACGGAGCGCGCGCCTTGTTCCGCCGCATAGCGGCAGTGCCAGCCGTAGCCGCAGCCCAGGTCCAGCACGTCCTTGCCGCGCATTTGCGGCAAGAGCTGCCGCAGCTGCCCCCATTCCGCCGCACCGGCGAGGCCCTTTTGGCTGCGGTCCATTTGCGCGTAAGCGAAAAAAAACCCATCCTCGTCATAAACGCCGCTCATGGCTCATCCCGCTCCTTTTCCCAGCCGCGCACGAGCGCGCGCTCCTGCGCCGTCAGCGGCACGCTTTGCAGCATTTCCGGACGGCGCTCAAACGTGACGCGCAGCGCCTGCTCCCTGCGCCATTTGACGATTTGCGCATGGTTGCCGTTGAGCAGCACGCCGGGCACTTCAAGGCCGCGAAAAACGCGCGGACGCGTATATTGCGGATATTCCAACAGGCCGCTGGTAAAGCTTTCCTCCTCGGCCGATTCCTCGTTGCCCAGCACCCCGGGCACCAGCCGTGCAACCGCATCCAGCACGACCATCGCGGCGGCCTCCCCGCCGGTGAGGATATAGTCCCCGATGGACAGCTCTTCGTCCACGCACAGGTCAATCGCCCGCTGGTCCAGCCCTTCATAATGGCCGCACAGCAGCACAAGGTGCTCGAGCTGCGACAGCTCCTCCGCTTTTTTTTGCGTCAGCACCGCGCCGCGCGGCGAAAGGTAGATGCGCCTGCAGCCGGGCGACGCCACGGCTTCCATCGCGTCCACGACCGGCTGCGCCAGCATGACCATGCCCGCCCCGCCGCCAAACGGGTCGTCATCTGTGTTTTTGTGCTTCCTGTCCGAGAAGGGGCGCAAATCTACCGCCTCAAACGAGATCAACCCGCGCTGGCAGGCGCGCGCCAAAATGCTTTCGGAGAGGAAGGAATCAAAGATATGTGGAAAAATCGTTAGCGCCGTGATTCGCATGGAAGAAACCTCGCGGAGAGAATCATTCTTGCGCGCGTTGCGTGCCAAGGATAGCGGCGTTGCGCCGCTACAAACGCCCGCGTTGCCGGGGAGCAAACATCTTTTGCGCCAAAGATGCGGCGCACAGCGCGCGGTGGCTTGCGCCCAAGGGTGCGCAAAGCCCTTTTCCGCCGCGCCCGGGATGCGTTGAGCGGCGCGCGGCAGGCCGCCGGGGAAAGCTTTTCCGGCAAAACAGCACCGCGCCGCGGCGTTTGCCGCTTTGGCAGGCAATCCGTGATGCTTTGCACGCGGACGGTAGCAAGCTGCGGGGATGCCGGCGCCGTAGGGCGCTCCCATCATGGACCTTCCCCTGCGCTGCGGCCGGACAAAGGGCCATGCTTTTCCCGGTTTCCCGGGCTTGCGCGGGGAGCCCGGAAGAGCGGCGCGGCAACGGCGCATTTGTATCGCGCTAGGGTATTAAAAAGGCGCCGCGCCGGGGAAAAACGGGACGCGCCGCGCCGCAAGGCCGCCGGATGCAGGCGCACGTTGGCGGCGTATTGTCAAACTGTTTCCGTATCGTCCGTAACCCCTGTTTCCCGCACGCCTTGCGCGTCGAGCAGGATGCGCTTTGCGGCGGTGTCCACCGTGAGCACCACTTTTTTCAGCGCCGGCAGCAGCAGCTCCGCGCCGTTCGCGCGGCGGAACACATAGACGTCGCAGCCGCCGGGCTGCAGCACGTCCGTGAGCGTCCCCCAGCTTTTCCCTTCGGTATCCACGCCTTCGCAGCCGATCAAATCGCAGATGAAGTTGGTATCCTCCGGCAAGGGCACGGCGTCCTCCCGGCGGATGCGCAGCAGCGTGCCGCGGATGGCTTCCGCGGCTTCCCGGCTGAACACGCCGTCAATTTGCAGGTAAGCGAATCCTTCATGCACGCGCACACAGCGGCAGCGCCGCTCCTGCTCGCCGAGGAAAACGCGGCGCAAGGCAAAAAACCGCTCCGGGTTATCCGTCAGCGGCCGCACTTTCACTTCGCCGCGGAGGCCCTGCGGGCGCAGAACCTCCCCGACGATGAGCGTATCATCCGTCATACGATTTCAACGAAAACCGGCTTGGCGTCCTTGGGCGTCGCCGCTTTGACGATGGCACGGATTGCTTTGGCGATGCGCCCCTGCTTGCCGATCACTTTTCCCATATCCTCCGGCGCGACCCGCAGTTCGATCACCGTAGCGTCGGGGCTGTCCACCTCGCGCACGTCGACCGCGTCCGGCGTGTCCACCAGCGAACGCGCAATAAAGCGTACAAGCTCTGTCATGTTTGCTCCTTTTTAAAAGGTCAGCCTTCGATTGCGCCGCTCTTTTTGAGCAGAACGCGGGCCGTATCGGTCGGCTGCGCGCCGTTTTTGAGCCAATACTGCGCGCGCTCGTTGTCAATGTGAACGACGGCAGGATTCTGGCGCGGATCATAGTAGCCGATCTCCTCGATGTTGCGGCCATCGCGCGGGAAGCGGCTATCGGCGACAACGACGCGGTAAAAAGGCATTTTTTTCATGCCGATCCTCTTGAGACGAATCTTGACCATGGTAACCCTCCTACAAGTCCATTTCAAACGGTGTTGATCTATGGAAAACGGGCGGTTGCCCGCAATCCGCTGCATCAGCGGCCAAAGCGCATCTTGCGGCGCAGGAACTTGTTGCCGCCCATCATCTGCTTGAGCATCTGCTTGGCCTGGTCAAACTGGCGGATGAGCTGGTTGACGTCCTGCACTTCCACGCCAGCGCCTTTGGCGATGCGCCGGCGGCGCGAGGCGTTGAGGATTTCAGGATTCCGGCGCTCCTGCGGCGTCATCGAGCGGATGATCGCCTCCGGCTTTTTCAGCGCGTTTTCGTCGATGTGCACGTCCTTGAGCTTGCCTGCCATGCCCGGCAGCATTTTCAGCACGTCTTCCATCGACCCCATTTTTTTCATCTGCTGCATCTGCGCCAGATAATCTTCCAGGTCGAACGAAGCGGTGCGCGCTTTCTTTTCAAGCTTGGCGGCGGCCTCGTCGTCAAACGTTTCCTGTGCTTTCTCGATGAGGCTGAGCATATCGCCCATGCCCAGGATGCGGCTTGCCATCCGGTCCGGGTAGAACGGCTCGATGCCGTCCATCTTTTCGGAAATGCCGCAGAACTTGACGGGCTTTCCTGTTACCGCGCGCACGGACAGCGCCGCGCCGCCGCGCGTATCGCCATCCAGCTTGGTGAGGATGACGCCGTCGACGGACAGCTTTTTGTTGAACGTATCGGCGACGGTGACGGCGTCCTGGCCGGTCATGGCGTCAACGACGAGCAGGATTTCCTGCGGGGAGACGGCTTGCTTGACCTGCGCGAGCTCGTCCATCAGCGCTTCATCGACGTGCAGGCGGCCGGCCGTATCCAACAGCACCGTATCAAAGCCGTAATAGCGCGCGTGCGCGATGGCTTCTTTCGCCGTGACGACGGGGTTTTGCGTTCCGCGCTCAAACACGGGCACGTCTACCGAGCGGCCGACGACCTTGAGCTGGTCAATGGCGGCGGGACGGTAGATATCCAGCGCGACCAACAGCGGCTTTTTGCCCTGTTTTTTCAGCATGCGCCCCAACTTGCCGCACATGGTGGTTTTGCCCGTGCCTTGCAGGCCGCAGAGCATGAACACGGTGGGCGGCGCGGAGCTCCAGGTCAGGCGGGAGACGGTGCCGCCCATCATCTGCGTCAGCTCTTCGCTGACGATTTTGACGACCTGCTGCGAGGGCGTAAGGCTTTCCAGCACGTCTGCGCCTACGCAGCGCTCCGTGACCTTGCGGATAAAATCCTTCGCTACGAGAAAGTTGACATCCGCTTCCAACAGCGCCATGCGCACCTCGCGCATCGCGGTTTTGACGTCTGCCTCGCTCAGCTTCCCGCGTCCGGACAGCTTTTTCAGTGCGCCCTGTAGTTTTTCGGTCAGGCCTTCAAATGCCATCCTCCGCTTCCTCCTCCCGCAGCAATCGGGTTGTTATTTCCAGCGCTTGTGCGCTGTCTCCGGCAAGCAGCGCCTGCCTGGCGCTGCGCAGCCCTGCGCTCATGCGTTCCCATCGTGCGGCAAAACCCAGCTTTGCCTCGATTGTCAGCAATTGCTCCTCGCCGCGCCGGATGGCGTCGTGCGCTGCCTGGCGGCTGACGCCCTTTTCCTGCGCGATTTCGGAAAGGGAAAGATCGTCCTCCTCGTGCAGGCGCAGCAGCTCGCGCTGCCGCTCGGTTAAAAGCGGACCGTAGAACGAGAGGAGAAGGCTTGTGCGCATTCGCTTTTCCATGATGCATCCTCCTGCGAGCCGTCCGACGGCGGGGTGTAAAAGCAATTTGCTTGACAGCAATGCGCAGTATAGCAAAAAAAAGCGGTATTGTCAATGCTCCAGCGCAAAATAGTAATGAAAATATCATGATTTGAGGGATTTTTCCCCGCTGTTTTGTGTTGTCATTTGCTTTGGCTGTGGTACAATGGCGATGTATGTTTTGCCGCAAAGCGGCGGTTACGGAGGGAAAATGATGGAAAACAAGCAGGCCATCCGGCGGATTGGCGTGTTGACAAGCGGGGGGGACGCGCCCGGCATGAACGCGGCGGTGCGGGCCGTCGTTCGCGCGGGGATTTATTACGGCCTGGAAGTATACGGCATTAAAAACGGCTATACGGGTTTGCTGTTGGGGGAGATGGAGCCGATGAGCCTGCGCTCCGTTTCCGATATCCTCAGCCATGGCGGCACCATTTTGCATACCTCGCGCAGCCGTGAATTTATGACGCCCGAAGGCCGGGAAAAAGCGGCCGCCATCGCCCGCGTCTACAAGCTGGACGCCATCATCGTCATCGGCGGGGATGGGTCGTTCCAGGGCGCAAAGCTGCTCAGCGAGCTGGGCATCCCGGTGGTTGGCATTCCCGCGACGATCGACAACGACATTGGCTGCACGGAATACACCATCGGCTTTGATACGGCGCTCAATACCGTCAAGGACGCCATCGACAAAATAAAGGATACAACCTACTCCCACGAGCGCTGCAGCATCATCGAGGTGATGGGCCGCCGCGCAGGGTATATCGCATTGCACGCCGCCATTGCCAACGGCGCGGAAATCTGCCTGATTCCCGAGAAAAAAATGGACGTGGATGCGGATGTGATCCAGCCCATCCTGGCCGGGCGCACGCGCGGCAAGACCCACTTTATCATCGTTGTGGCGGAAGGGGCCTGCTCGTGCAGCGAGCTTGCGGAGCAGATCAAGCGCACCATCGGCATCGCTCCGGCGGTGTCCATCCTGGGCTATATCCAGCGCGGCGGCAGCCCTACCGTGCGCGACCGCGTCATTGCCAGCATGATGAGCGTGCACGCCGTCGAGGCGCTCATGCGCGGCGAGCGCAACCGCATCATTGCTTATAAGGGCGAGCGCGTCGTCTCCCTCGACATCGACGAGGCGCTGGCACAGACGAAGGAAATCGACCCGCATACGCTGCTGACGAGCGAGATCCTCTCGCTGTAATCGGCGGTAAAGCGTCTCGCTGCGTTGATAGGGCGGCAGGCGGGGGATGCGCAATGCGGCTGAAACGTCTTTCCTGATTGAATCCGGCAAGCCGGTTTTACCGGCTGAAGGAGCGGCCTTGGTTGCCGCTCCTTTTTTGTTTTGACGGGCTGTTGCCACAAACCCCGGCAGCCTGCCTTTGGAGCAGGGGGGCTATGCAAATACGGCAGGAAAAAGATGCGATGGAAGGGCGCTTGAAAGTTCCCGACCATTTTGTGCGCAACAAACAAGTGGGCCAGGCACAATGGGCAGGCCGGTCTTCGCCCCATATGCACCTGCGTGGCACAGGGGGGGCCCCGCAGCGTGACAACCGCCAGCCCAGAATCAAGGCTGCCAACGGGATGCAGCCGCAGGGCCGGCGCCAGGGCAACGAAGGGGACAAAAGATTATAGAACGCCATTTGAACCAGCGCTTGGAAAATTCCGGGAAGTCCTGGGATTAAAAGGCCCGGGTTTGCTGCGGATGCCGCCTTTTGGGCGGGATTATCCTTCTTGGTGCGGGCCGGGGAGGACGGCCAGCAGGCGCTCGACGTCCTGCGCGTCTGGGTGGGTTGCCGCGCGGTCGAAGTTGTCCAGGAACGCCTGGCGGTTTGGCATGTTTTCCAGCGCTTCATAGCGGCGGCGCACGCTGGGCGGCATTTTTCCCTGGCACATATAGGTGCCGCAAAGGAGCGCTTCGCCGGGCAGTTCCTTGCGCACGTTGGCCAAAATGCGCTCGTAGTACGCCTGGGAGCCGCCAAAGCCTGCCGTGCCGAAGAGGAACAGGCGGCGCGCGCCCACGGTCCGCAGGAAGGCCGCGGTTTGTGCGTCACAAGTGCCTTTATCGGTCCAAAAGCCGACATAGAGCATGCCGGCCTCAAGCGCTTGTTCGCACGGCGGGCCGAAATAGAGGCAATCCGCTTGCGGAAGCGACGTGCGGACAGCTTCTGCGAGCTGGCGCGTGTTTCCCGTTTGACTGCTAAAAACGATAGCGTATTTCATTTTTCTTTCCCCTTTTCATAAATACAATGCACGCCGCGGTGCGCCTGGATGCCTCCCAGGCATTCGCGGTTGCAGCGCACGCAGCGGTGGATTGTCTCTGGCCGGCCGCTGAGGATTTTGTTCATCCACTGCGGGTCGGCGATGAGCTGGCGGCTCATTGCGGCGCAGTCGATGCGGCCTGCGGAAAGCTGGCGCTCGATAAAGTCCGGCGAGCACAGCCCGCCCACGCCGCACACAGGGAGCGACGTCACCCGGCGTACCGCATCGCAAAAGGGCAGGAAGCAGCCCTCGGCGCCGAAGGCAGGATGCGTTGCCGGCGGGATGGTGTCGGCAAGGTTGGAGTGGTTGGCGAGCGTCACATGAAAGCTCGTCACGCCAGCCTGCTCCAGCAGCGGCACGAACCGGGGCAGCTCCTCCGGCGTCACCCCGGCGTTGCCGTAATGCGGGTTTTCCAACCGGACGACGAGCTTAAAGTCAATTGGTATATGCGGCAGCCGGCGGCGCACGGCGCGCACGGCTTCCACCGCAAAGCGCGCGCGGTTTTCCAGTGGGCCGCCGTATGCGTCCTGGCGGCGATTGTAAAGCGAAGAGCTGAAGCTGCCGCACATCCTGTCGCCGTGAATCTGTACCAGGTCGAACCCGGCTTGCTGCGCAAGCTCCGCCGCATCCCCAAACGATGCCGTAATTTCCCGCACCGTATCGGCAGAAAGGGAGATGATATAAGCTCCCGCCGCCTCGTTGCACAGCGCGCGCAGCTGCTGCGCGGTAATTTTTTTGCTAAGCAGCGCAGGAAGATGGCGCGCCATCGCTTTCATATCCATATCCGAGCGGTACAGTTGGGCGCATAGCTTGCAGCCTTCGCCGTGCACGGCATCCGCTAGGCGGCGGTAATAGGCAAAGCCGCGCTTGGAGGCAAGCGATAGGCCAAACCCACGCTTGGAGGTGGAGACATCGCCAACGATGATCATCGCGCAGCCTCCTGCTGCAATGGCGTGCAACCGCTCGATTGCTTCGTGCGGTGGCATGCCCAATGACGTTGGAGCGAAAAGGATGCGGTTTTTTAACAGGACTCCGCCATAATCGATGGGGCTTTTCAGCGTTTCATACATAGGGTGGGGTTGAATTCCTTTCGGTTTATTTTAGAAAGAAGCGATAGGAGCTGCTCCCGCTGTTGCGGCGTAAGAGGCTGGAGCGCCTGCTCATCCCAGTCGAAGAACACCTGATGGGCCACAGCGAACGCCTGCGCCCCCTTTTCGCTCAATGAAAGGCAATAGGCGCGGCCGCGCTTTTCCCGCAACAGAAAGCCGTCCGCCGTCAGCTTGGCGACGCTGCGCTGCGAGTAGCCCCAGTCCAGGCCCAACGCTTCCGTCAGCGCCGCCTGCGTGCAGCCCGGGTGCTTGCCCACATACAGCAGCAGGAATAGCGCTCCATAGCTGAGCGAAAGCTGTTGCAGCCGTTTGCCCGTGTAGGCGGTAAAATCCCGGGAAAGGACCGTTGCGTAATAGGCCAGCGTCGTGTTCATGGCGGGAGGACCTCCTAATTGCTTGACTCAGTCAAGTAAAAAAGAACGTCGCAACAAATTAGCTAGGTACCCTGACATTTTGGCGCGTATATGCTAGGATAGCTTCAATTGCTTAGGAGGTGGTAAAAATACGCCGGATGATGGATGAGCGCGAGCAGGCAGAGGCAATCCTTTCGCAGCTGCACCGTGCGGGATTTTTTCTCCATTTCCATATGGGGGGGAGGGCAGGCCGTTGCCGTGCGCTAACGGTGCTGCTTTCATGCCAGGAAATGCCGCAAAAGGAGTTGCAGGAGCATCTTGCTGTGCAATCCGGCTCGATGAGCGAACTGATTGCGAAGCTGGAAGGCGATGGCCTGCTGCGCAAAAGAAGGAGCGGGCAGGATGGGCGTATGTCGCTGCTGGCGTTGACGCCGGCTGGCGTTGAAGAAGCAAAGCGCGCCCAAAAAGAAGAAGAAATGCAGCGTCAACGGTTGCTTTCCTGTTTCACGCCGGAGCAGCGCGCTGTGCTATGCGAACTCCTGTCGGTTATGCTGGACCATTGGGGGGAGCTGGGTGCGCCCGGCGTTGGAAGGTTATCGCCTCGGGAAAGGCGAAGGGTGGATGGTATTATCGCGTAGCGCTTTTGCGGCGTCCTGGAGGGACGCGGGGAAAGCGCGGTTTTTTTTCGGAAAGAGGTGATTGCAAATGATAATCCAACGATTGGCAGGAAGCGTGCGGGAATATAAAAAAAGCTCTATCCTCACGCCAATTCTCGTTTCCTTCGAGGTGGCGATGGAGTGCATTATTCCCTTTTATATCGCGAAGCTAGTGAACGCGGTGAAAGACGGCTGCGAAATGCGGCTGCTCTTGCACTATGGGGTGTTGTTAGCGCTCATGGCAGTGCTTTCGTTGCTGTTTGGCGCGTTGGCAGGTATTACCTGCGCTGATGCGTCGTGCGGGCTGGCAAAAAACCTGCGCAAGGATTTGTTTTATAGCATCCAGAAATATTCGTTTGAAAACATCGACAAATTTCAAACTTCGTCGCTCGTCACCCGCATGACGACGGACGTGACGAACGTGCAAAACGCCTACATGATGCTCATCCGGACGGCGATTCGCGCGCCGTTAATGCTGCTGTTTGCGTTTGCGATGGCGCTTTCGATGGACGGGAAGCTGGCGTGGGTTTTCCTGCTTGTGCTCCCGGTGCTCGGCTTCGGGCTTGGCGCCGTCATCCGCAAGACGATTCCGCTCTTTCAAAAGGTGTTCCACAAGTATGACCGGCTGAACGAGTCCATACAGGAAAACGTCAAGGGCATGCGCGTGGTCAAATCGTTCGTGCGGGAAGAATATGAACAAAAGAAGTTCAACGCCGCAGCGCAGGACGTCTGCCAGGATTTTACAAGGGCGGAGCGCATCCTGGCGCTGAACAACCCGATGATGCAGTTTTGCATGTATGCCGTGATGGTGTTCGTGCTTTCGTTCGGGTCGTATACGATCATCACCACGCGTGGGCTTTCGCTGGATGTCGGCCAGTTTTCGGCGCTTTTGACGTATAGCTTCATGATGCTCAATAGCCTGATGATGCTCTCGATGGTGTTTGTGATGATGACCATGGCGGTGGAGTCAGGGAAGCGCATTGTGGAGGCATTGGACGAAACAAGCGCGCTGCGCAGCCCGGAACATCCGCTGGAAACCGTCAAAGATGGCTCGATCGACTTTGACGGCGTCAGCTTCCGCTATTCGCAAAAGGCAGAGCGCATGGCGCTTTCAAACATTGAGTTGCATATCCGCTCGGGCGAGACGATTGGCATTATCGGTACGACGGGTTCGGCGAAATCCACGCTTGTGCAGCTGATCCCGCGCCTATATGATGCTACGGAGGGGACCGTGCGCGTGGGTGGCGCGGACGTGCGGCAATATGACCTGAACGCGCTGCGCAACCAGGTGGCCGTCGTGCTGCAAAAGAACATCCTCTTTTCCGGCACCATCCGGGAAAACCTTTGCTGGGGCAACCAGGAGGCGACGCAGGAAGAGTTCGAGCAGGCGTGCAAGATGGCGTGCGCCGACGAGTTCATCGCCCAGTTCCCCAAGGGGTATGACACGTATATCGAGCAGGGCGGCGCAAATGTCTCCGGCGGGCAAAAGCAGCGGCTGTGCATTGCGCGCGCGCTGTTGAAAAAGCCGAAAATCCTTATCCTGGACGACTCCACCAGCGCGGTGGATACAAAGACGGACGCCCGCATCCGCCAAGCGCTGCGCGCCTATATCCCGCAGACGACGAAGATTATCATCGCCCAGCGCACGGCGTCCGTAAAAGACGCGGACCGCATCATCGTCATGGAGGGTGGCTCGATCCATAGCATCGGCACGCATGAGGAACTGATGGAGAACGACCCGGTATACCATGAAATCTATACGTCGCAAAACAAGGCAGGTGAGGCAGATGAAGCCAAAGGAGAATAAAGGCGGAACGGCCATCCGGTTAATCAAGACGATGCGGCAGTTTTTTCCGGTGCTGTTGCCAATAGCCGTCGCATGTATGGTTGTAAACGCCATCGTTGGCGCAATTCCGGCGGTGTTCATGCAAAACATCATTGCCGTTGTGGAAGAAAACTGGCAAAGTGGCGATTGGGGCGCTGCGAGCGGGCGCATTTTGGCGCTTGTGGGGGTGCTGATACTATTTTACGTGCTCTCGCTGCTGGCGGGGTTTGCCTATAGCCAGCTGATGGCGGTGATGACACAAGGCACGCTGGAAAAGCTGCGGGAAAAGATGTTCGGCGGCATGCAGCGCTTGCCCATTCGGTATTTTGACACGCATAACCATGGCGACATCATGAGCCATTACACTAACGACATCGATACGCTGCGCCAAATGGTTTCGCAGAGCTTTCCGCAGCTGCTCATCTCCGCCGTCACCGTCACGGCTATTTTATGCATCATGCTCTATTACTGCCTATGGTTAACGCTCGTCGTGCTGGCAGGAACGGCGCTGATCCTATTTGTGACAAAAAAGGTGGGCGGAAATTCCGCGGGATATTTTTTCCGGCAGCAAAGCGCGCTGGGGAAGTTGGAAGGGTTTGTTGAGGAGATCATGATCGGCCAGAAGGTGGTGAAAGTCTTTTGCCACGAAGAGGCGAGCGAAAAGGATTTTGACCGCCTCAATGAAAACTGGTTTGAACAATCGCGCCGCGCGAACCGCAACGCCAACGTCCTCGGTCCGCTGCTGAACAACATTGGGAACATTCTCTATGTGGTGGTGGCGCTTGTGGGGGGCGTGCTGTTGCTTGCGGGCGTTAAAAACATCAGCCTGTCCGGGCTTGCGCTTGGCATCAGCATCATCGTGCCGTTTTTGAACATGACAAAGCAGTTTGTGGGCAGCATCAGCCAGGTTTCCCATCAGATCAACTCGGTGGTGATGGGGCTTGCGGGCGCGCAGCGTATTTTCCTGCTGATGGATGAACAACCGGAACAGGACGATGGTTACGTAACGCTTGTCAACGTCCGCAAAGAAAACGGAGAGCTGGTGGAGTGCCAGGAGCGGACGGGGCTGTGGGCATGGAAACATCCGCATCATGCCGACGGGACGACGACGTATACCCAGCTGATGGGCGATGTGCGCCTCTTTGACGTCGATTTTGCCTATGATCCGGAAAAGCCCGTGCTGCACAATATTTCCCTCTACGCCAAACCCGGCCAGGAGGTAGCGTTCGTGGGCGCAACGGGCGCCGGAAAGACGACCATCACCAACCTGCTCAACCGCTTTTATGACATTGCCGACGGCAAGATCCGCTATGACGGCATCAACATCAACAAGATTCGCAAGGGCGATTTGCGCCGCGCGCTGGGCATGGTACTGCAGGATACGAACCTGTTTACGGGCACGGTCCTGGAAAACATCCGCTACGGCCGCCTGGAGGCGACGGACGAGGAATGCGTCGCCGCGGCAAAGCTTGCCGGTGCGGACAGCTTTATCACCCGCCTGCCGCAGGGGTATCAGACGACGCTCCAGGGGAACGGCGCAAACCTTTCCCAAGGGCAACGGCAGCTGCTCTCCATTGCCCGCGCCGCCGTGGCCGACCCGCCCGTGATGATCCTCGACGAGGCAACGTCCTCCATCGATACGCATACGGAAGCCATCGTCCAGCGCGGCATGGACGCGCTGATGCGCGGCAGGACGGTGTTTGTGATCGCCCATAGGCTTTCCACCGTGCAAAACGCAAACGTGATCATCGTGCTCGACCATGGCAGAATCATTGAGCGGGGAAGCCACGAAGAGCTCCTGGCGCAGGGCAATATTACCAGCTGTATACAGGCGCGTTTGAGCTGGAATAATTCCGCGCACAAAAGCGTCCGGGCGGTTGCGCTCCGGGCGCTTTTGCTTTGCACGCTCCCGCCTGCCGGCGCCAAACGCGGCCAGGAAACCGGCAGCGTTTCGGGCCGTCCGCCTATGCTTTGGAGATAACCGTTTTCCTTTGCAGGTAGGCGCTGGCCCGCCCATGTTTTGTCCGCGGCGTGGCTTTTTTTATATCCGCTGCATCCGCGCCCGGCAGCAGCGGCTTTGGCGGAGCGTGGTCCGCGCCGCCCGCGGGATTGCTTCAGCCCCCGCCGGACCCATGGCGCTTGCCCCTGCCGGCGCCGGGACCGCGCCCGGAAATTTGGCCGCCGCGGCCGTTTACACGCCGGTTTCGCTGCAAAAACCGTCGGGCGGCCGCCCGGCTTTGGCGAAAGGACCTTGCACGCCGCCGCCCGCAAAGCATCTTCCCGCCATTCGCTTTCCCGGCGAAGCTGCCGAAACGTGCGGCGGCGCAGTTTTTGTGGTTGCCGCATGCCTTGCCGCGGGCGCAAACGCTTTCCGTGCGCGCCCGTTTTGCTTTTGTTCCCGGCAGGCGGGGGCAGCCGGGCGAACACATTTTCGTGTGCGCAATGCGCCGTGGCGCGGTTTGCGGGCAGCTTGCAAAACAAAAAACCCCCGGCCGTAGGCCGGGGGTACACCCTTGCGGTTTGTTTATTTTTCTTCTTCCTGTGCATCTTCCGGTGCAGGCGTTTCCGGAGGCAGTTTTGAAACAAGCGCAGATTCCACGCGCCGGTCCTCCAACCGCTCCACCTGGATATGCAGGCCAAACGCATCCACACAAGGGGTTGAACCATCCTCGGGGATGGAGGTCAGGCAGCTATAAACCAGGCCGCCAAGCGTGTCAAACTCCTCGTCCAAAGGAAGATCGACGTCCAGCGTATCGTTGATCGTTTCCAAATCAACGCCGCCATTGATGCGCCAAAGGTTCTCTTCCAGCTTTGTGATGTCCAGCTCCTGCTGTTTGTCAAACTCGTCGTAAATGTCGCCGACGATTTCTTCCAGCAGGTCCTCCATCGTCACGATACCGCTTGTTCCGCCGTATTCATCCAGCACGATGGCCATGTGGACTTTTTTCTTTTGCATCTCGCGGAAAAGCACATCGGCATGGACCGTCTCCGGCACGAGATAGGGCGCGCGCAGCAGCTCCTTAATTTCGTGCGGCTGCTTGGACTGCGCATCCAACAGGAATTCCCGCGTGGAGAGGATGCCAACGATATCATCCACGTCTTCATCAAAGACGGGGAAACGGGAAAAGCCCGTGTCAAGGATCGTCTGTAAAATTTCATCACGCGAATCGCGGATACACAGCGCGGTCATATCCTTGCGGTGTACCATGACGTCTGCGGCGATGCTGTTGTTGAACTCGAAAATATTATCGATCAGCTCCGCTTCGCCGGCTTCGATTGCGCCCTTTTCTTCGCCGATATCGACCATCATGCGGATTTCCTCTTCCGTTACCCGCTCGCCGTCATTTTTCGGGTCGATGCCGATCAGGCGAAGAACCAGGTTGGTAGAGGCGGCCAGCAGCGCCACAATGGGCTTCATTACCGTCGCGAGTACCAGAATGAATGGACCGGCAAAATTAGCGACCCGTTCAGGGTTTTTCATCGCGATGCGCTTTGGCACAAGCTCGCCGAAAATCAGCGTGAAATAGGAAAGAATTAGCGTGATGAGGATGACGCAGATGGTGGAAAGAACGCTCTCGGAGAGGAACGTTACACCCCAGCTGCGAAGGGCAGAGGCAATCCGCTGCGCAAAGTTGCTCGCAGCGAATGCGCTGGCTAGAAAGCCGGCTAACGTAATGCCAATTTGGATGGTGGAAAGGAACGACGAAGGCGCGTCGACCAGCCGCAGAAGCTGCTTGGATTTTTTATCGCCTTCTTCGGCTTGCTTGCGGATTTTATTATCGTTGAGCGAAATGACCGCAAGCTCTGTCATGGCGAAAAACGCGTTGATGAGAATAAGGATGACCTGTAACAGCAAACTGCCCCATATAGGGTCGGATGCGTCGGATGACAAAAATGATACCCCCTTTAGAAATTTCCAAGCCTGCGG
>DVLH01000092.1 GCA_018715585.1 Candidatus Aphodomonas merdavium | reverse complement strand
ATGCGTCCGGCTGCAAGGTGTACGGATTGCGGGCGACCTTTTCCGGCACGGGTGCCTCTAGCACATGGAAGCAGAGCGTGTAGATAAAGAATATCTCCAGCAACACGTTGATGATCAGCTCAAACATATTCTTTCACTCCTCATTGCATCTAAGCGGGGGAGTTGCATAGGCAGCTCCCCCAGACGAGGTGTTAAGAGGGTTTTATTCGTAGTAGTTCTTTACGAGCACGCCCTGCTCGTCGAGGTATTCGGTGAACACCTGATACTCGCTTTCCTCAAGCGCCAGGAGTTCTTCGCCCTTGGAGAAGCCTTCGCGCTCATCATAGGCGGCGGAAACGAGGAATTCCTGCCAGGTGTCCGTCTGCACCGCTTCTTCCACGGCGGCAACCAGCGCGTCGATGGCTTCCTGCGGGGTGCCCGTCTTGGCAAAGATGGCGCGCCAGGGGGCCATGTAGCTTTCAATGCCCAGCTCGCCCGAGCACTCGACGTCCGGGAAAAGCTTCATCCGCTGCTCGCTCAACGAGAGGATCGGGACGATATCGCCGGAGGCAATCAGGCCGCGGATTTCATCCGTGCCGGTGATCATCAGGTCGATGTGGCCGCCGACCAGCGCGCTGCTCATTTCGGAGCCGCCGGAGTAGGGGACTTCCAGCACGTCCAGGCCTTCCAGCGCCTGCTGCAGGCCGAGTCCGTCAACGCCGGTGGCCGTCAGCATGCCCACGGAAACCTCGAAGGGATGTGCATTGATGTAGTCGATGAGCTCGGAGAACTTGGTGACGCCCTTTTCCTCCAATGCGATCTTGGAGCCGGCGATAATGTTGATGGAGTGAACCAGCTTAACAATGGGGATGAACTCCGTTTTGAAGTCCATGGACGTGGTGCCCTGCAGGTCCGCCAGGAAGAGCGACTGCGTGCCGAGCATGAAGGTGTAGCCGTCTGCCGGCTGCTTGTACGCATACTCCACGCCGGTGACGCCGCTGCCGCCTTCTACGTTCACAACCTCAACTTCAACGCCGAGGATTTCCCGCAGCAGGTTGGCCATCGGGCGGATGGTCGAGTCTGCACCACCGCCGACACCCCAGGGACAGACGATGTCGATCTTGCGCTCAAACTTCCACTCGGCAGAAGCAACAGTTGCCATGGCGAGCACCATTACAAGCGCCATTACGAGACATACGAGCTTTTTCATGTGGTTTCCTCCTTGCATAGAATTGGTACTTTTTCGTCGGGTTGTTTAATTTTGAACCCGAATCTTTATGGTTGTATTCTATGCCTTTTTCGTTTATAATTCAAATACACATATTTTTATGCTTTTCATAGGTTAAAACTTATATAGCGAAAGGAGAAAACCTATGAACTTGAAACACGCTCAATATATCATGACGGTTGCTCGAGAAGGGAGCATTACGGCCGCTGCACGCAAGCTTTTTATCTCCCAGCCGTCCCTGTCACAGACGATCAAACTGGTGGAACAGGAGATGGGCCTGCCGTTATTTGAACGAGGGACAAGTCCGCTGCGGTTGACCTATGCAGGCATCCGCTATATTGACACGGCGAAAAAGATGATGATGATCGACGCGAACCTGCAAAACGAAATTGCCGCGCTCCGCTTGGAAATCCATGGGCGTATGCGCTTGGGATTTTCCGTGCAGCGCGGTATGACGCTTTTGCCGCGCATTTTACCAAGGTTCTTGCAAGAGTTCCCACACGTTAAGGTGGAGCTGATGGAGTTTGGCTCTGTTATGCTGGAAAAGATGGTAGCAGAGGGGGAATGTGATGTTGCGCTCGTGACGACAACACCGCATTCGACGGAGCTGGAATATACACTCATTCAAAATGAGCGCATTCTGCTTGTCGCGGCAAATGACACGGATTTTGCCAAGGCACACGTGGATGGTGAGGAGATCGAACTGCGCGATGCAGAGAACGAGCGGTTTGTTACGCTTGCCGTAGGCCACAGCGTGCGCGTCGTACAGGATAATCTTTTTGCATTGCACGGTATGCGCCCAGAAATTCTGCTGGAAACAAATGCGCTGGAGACGGGCAAACGCCTTACGGCGAGCTGCCGTGCGGTGATGCTTTGCCCAGATGTTTATGTTGTTGGGGACGCGGAGCTGGAGGGACGTGTAAAGAGCTTTCCGTTGCGCTATACGAGCGAATTTGCACGCCATAGCTACATCTGCTGGCGCAAGGATGTGCGCCAGCCGCGCTATGTTCTTGGCCTATTGACGATTATGCAGGAATATTTAAAAGAAACCGAGAGGAAGTAAATGCGCATGCGTGGTTTCACGGCTTGATGGGGGCACGGGCACATTTTCTGGATACATTTGATACAAAAGGGAGTGGTATCGATGCAAGAGCGAACGTCCAAGGCGCGCAAGGTGCTGTT
Source organism: Candidatus Aphodomonas merdavium (assembly GCA_018715585.1). Classification (GTDB taxonomy): domain Bacteria; phylum Bacillota; class Clostridia; order Christensenellales; family Aristaeellaceae; genus Aphodomonas; species Aphodomonas merdavium. Next base: position 1,088 of record DVLH01000092.1, on the reverse strand, counting down.
CTTATTTGGCTATTTTGCACGCATCGGAGCATTTACGTTTGGCGGCGGCTGGAGCATTATTACGCAAATGCAGCGCGATTTCGTGGAAGAACGGCACTGGATGACGGAAGAGGAGCTGCTTGACTTGACGAGCATCGGCCGCTCGCTCCCAGGTGTGATGATTGGAAACGTGAGCTTTTTGTTCGGTTTTCGCATGGCGGGCTTGGTGGGTGGCCTGACGGCGGTGCTTGGGCTTAACCTTGCACCGTTTCTCGTTTTGCTTGTGCTTACGCGCGTATATGAACAGTTCCGCCAAAATGCGTACGTGCTGCGCGCACTGGGCGGTATTCGGGCGGCCGTGCTGCCGATTATGGGCGCAGCGGCGTTGAAGCTGAAAAAAAGCGGGCTAAAGGATGCCGGCGGCTGGTTGATTGCAGCGGCAACGTTTGTCGTGGGGACATTTACCGGCTTTAGCCGTGTATTGATTGTATTGCTTGGCGCGGCGGCCGGAATTGCGATTCAGGAGGCGAGGCAGCGTGGTCTTCGTTGAGCTTTTTACCGTATTTGCACTTATTGGCGTGACGAGCTTTGGCGGCATGTCCATGGTGCCGCTTATCAATGCACAGATGATCAGTCACGGCTGGATGAGCGCTACGGAAGTGCTGGATATCGTGGCGATTGCGGAGATGACGCCAGGATCGCTTGGGTTTAACTGTGCCACGTTTGCCGGCATGCGCGTGGCAGGTATATTGGGCGCGGCGGTGGCGAACCTCGGCGTGCTTGCACCGACATTCACTATCACCCTGGCGGCGGGCATGTTTATGCGCAAATTTCAGAACAGCCGCTATTTGCAGGAGGCAATGTACGGCATCCGCCCAGTCTGTATTGGCCTGCTGGTATCAACCATTTTTACAATGCTCGATGGTACGATTGTCGTTTCCGGTGCGTTTTGCTGGCAATCCGCAGTGGTTGTCGTCGTTATCTCCCTGCTTCTTGCCCGTACAAAGCTTGGTGTTCCTGCGCTGATTGCCATTGCCGCAGCGATGGGGTTGTTGCTCTTTTAAAAAAGGAAACGCTCATTTTCTTCCGACAGCACCGACACTGAATGG
>DVLH01000091.1 GCA_018715585.1 Candidatus Aphodomonas merdavium | reverse complement strand
GGCCGGCCTCCTGTTTATCCTGCGCAACAGCGATTTCCTGCAACGAAAGATTGACCACGGAGGTGTCGGCATAGGAGTCCCAATGGTTCAAGCTTCCCTGGAGCGATTCGATAGAATACTGCAAATCGGTCAGGCTGTTTTCGATTTCGATGATGTCCGAAACGGTCTCCGCTTTTTCATACAGCTCTGTCAACCGCTCGCGCTGCGCTTCATACAGGCTGAGACGGCTTTGCACGTCGTAGTAGTTTTCGGAAACATCTTCTGTGCTTGTATGCAGGCTGGTTACGGTGCCGATTTCGTCCAGCTGCGCCAGGAAAGCATCGAGAGAGGCAGCGGGTACGCGCAGCGTCAGGCTTGCGTAGCGGCCATTGCCGCCGCTGTATTGATCCGGTTTTTCGCCAGAAACATATGTGGACTCCGACCAACCGCCATATTCTTCCAGTGCTGTCTCAATGGCGCGCAGATCTTCTTCATACTGTGTGGAGTTGATCGTAACGGATGCAGAACGCAGAATAACGGACGGCTGGGTGCCGGTACTTTCTTCTGCCGCAGCCGTTGCAGCAAGGCTGCGGCTGTTTGCGCCGCCATACGCCCGCGCATCCCCCGCCATGTAGCTTTCCGCGACAATTGCGTCCTGTGTTACGGCTGTTTCGCTGGGAACGATGGCGCCGTTAACGGCGTTATGAATTGCATCGCGTGAGAGCAGCGTGCCGCCAAACAAAAACACGACGGCTGCGGCTGCGGCCAGGACACGCCATTGCAAACGCCCGATGCGGCGGTTTCTGTGCTTTTTCTCTTTCAACTGCCACGCCTCCTTCTCCACCGCGTAGCGCCAACGCGCATGAAAATCTTCCGGCACTTCAAGCCCGTCATCCATGCGGGAAAGCGCGTCAGCGATGCTTTCGTATCCGGTTGGCAGCAAATCTTGGTTTTGTACCGGTTCCCTCATGCTTGCCGCCTCCCTTCATACGATTGGACGGATGCGTTCCCAAAAAGTTCCAGATTTCCCGATTTTTCCATGATTGATTGGCGTAGCTTTTCCCGTGAACGGTTGATGCGCGATTTGACCGTTCCAATTGGCAATGTCAGTATATCCGCAATCTCTTCGTATGAAAAGCCTTGTATGTCGCGCAAAACAAGTGCGGCGCGCATATCAAGCGGCAGCGAGGCAATGCCTTCCTCTAGCGCGCGCTTGCGCGCATCAGCCTCGGAGTAGGCCTGTGGATCGCTTTTATCCTCTGTTTCGTTTGCAGGAGCAAAGCCATCTTCCGTCAGCGCGTCCAGCGATACGGAAGGCCGGAATTTCTGTTTGCGCAACAAATCAAGACAAGTGTTTGTCGCAATGCGGTAGCACCACGTCGACAAAGAGGCTTGAAAGCGGTATTTGGGGATCGAGCGCCAAATTCGCAGCATGACCTCCTGCGCGCAGTCCAGCGCGTCCTCGCGGTTTGCGCAAATGCGCAAGCATAGCGCATAAAGGCGCTTTTCGTACGGTGCAATTAACCGCTCAAACGCCTGAGAATCCCCTGTTGCTGCCAGGGCAATCAGATCTCTTTCCGCCGGTTCAACATGCACTTTGCGACACCTCCCCGTGCGCATGCGTACCCCTTCCCTTATACAAACGCTCGCGCAATCCGGTTTGCTGCTGGAAAATTATGGTTTTTGTTTGGGACGGGATCCAAGCTTGTTTTCCGTACCGTTGAGCAACCGCCGGATGTTTTGACGGTGAGCAAAAATGACGATGGCAGGAATAAGGATGCCAATAACGAGCGCAACGTAGTCTTGTGCACGCCAGGAAAGGATCGCTACCCAAACACCGTATACCAGCATGCCAATCATGTTGCCAAGGGAGACATAGCGCGTAATCGCGATGAGCACGATGCTGAGCGGAACACACACCATACCCAGCGTCGGATACACGACAAAAAGCGCGCCGACCGTCGTCGCAACGCCTTTGCCGCCGCGAAAACCAAAGAACACGGGCCAGATATGCCCAAGGATTACCGCCAGCGCCGCAAGCAGCTGCCCGTTCGGACCGGCAATCTTTTCTCCAAGCAGCGATGCAACGAGCCCCTTGAGCAGATCCCCCAGAAACGTGATGATCGCCGAGGGAAGGCCAAGCGTCCTTAGCGCGTTGGTGGTTCCCGTGCTGCCGCTGCCCTTTGTGCGCAAATCGATCTTTCTGGAGACGAGGCCAACGATCAGGCCCGTTTGGATATTCCCCAACAGATATCCCAGCACAGCGGCCAAGAGCAAACGCCAAGCGGCCATTAGGATTCCTCCTTGTTTTTTTCTCGCAAAACAAAGCGGATCGGGGTGCCTTCAAAGCCGAAAGCTTTACGGAACTGATTCTCCAAATAGCGCTGGTAGGCAAAATGCATGAGCGTTTCATCGTTGACGAACAGCACAAACGTCGGCGGTTGCGTGCTTTGCTGCGTGCCGTAATAGATTTTCAGCCGTCGGCCGCCGCTTGCCGGCGTTTGCTGGGCTAGTTGCGCGTCGGCCAGGATGTCGTTGAGAACGCCGGTCGTCACGCGCTTGCAGGACATGGCATAGGCGTCGTTGACGGCTTGCAGCAGTTTTTGCGTGCGCGCGCCCGTCAACGCGGAGAGGAAAAGCACCGGCGCCCAGTCCATGAACTTTAAGTCGCTGAGCACCTGTTTTCGCATTGCCTCCATCGTCGAGGTATCCTTTTCGACGATATCCCATTTGTTTACCACAACAACGGCCGCCTTGCCTTCGCGTTCGACAAAGCCGGCGATTTTCGTATCCTGCTCCGTTACGCCGTCGTTTGCGTCCAGAAGAATGAGCGCGACGTCGCAGCGGCGGACGGCCGCTAGCGAACGGACGACGCTGTAACGCTCGAGGGAATCCTCCTCGATGGCGCGCTTGCGGCGGATGCCGGCCGTATCGATGATGTTGTAGCGCTGGCCGTCGCGCTCAAAAGGCGCGTCAATCGCATCGCGCGTTGTGCCAGGGATATCGGAAACCATTACGCGGTCCTGGCCGAGCAAACGGTTGACAAGCGTAGATTTCCCCACATTGGGGCGCCCAACCACGGCGATATGGATCGGGGGGTCTTCCTCCGCCTCTTCCTGCTGGGCAGGGAAGTGGCTTACGATCACGTCGAGCAGGTCGCCAAGGCCCATCATGTTCGTGCTTGAAATGGCAATCGGATCGTCCATGCCAAGGGAATAAAAATCATATTGATTGTCCATCTGGGCAGGGGAATCAATCTTGTTGACGACGAGTAACACGGGCGCACCCGCGCGGCGCAGCATGTTGGCCACATCGGCGTCGTCCGCCGTTAGCCCTTGTTTCCCGTCCACAAAAAACAAGATGACGTCTGCCATCTCCATGGCGATTTCCGCTTGATGGCGCATTTGTATACGCAGAGGATCCGTCGAGCGCGGATCAATGCCGCCGGTGTCGATGAGCGTAAAGCGGTGCGATAACCATTCGCAGTCCGCGCAGACGCGGTCCCGCGTCACGCCGGGAATATCCTCCACGATGGCAATGCGCTGGCCTGCGATTTTATTAAAGAAGGTGGATTTTCCCACGTTTGGGCGGCCTACCACCGCAACCAGCGGTTTTACGGACATTTGCTTTCCTCCTGCTGATACTTTTCACCGAGCATGGCGCTAAAAAAGTCGGCCCCGTCGTTTTCCACGGGATGAATGGGGATACCAAGCTGCGCTTCAAGCGCTTCAAGCGGCATTCCGTCTAAAAAGACGCCGCCCTCATGGCGAAGCATCGACTGCGAAAGCAATACCTCGTCCGCTTTGCAGCCTTTGAGCGCTTGCGCAAGGTCCGTCCCCGTCAAAAGCCCCGTGACAGTCACATGGCCGCCAAAGAAACGGTTTTTTACAGGCAGCACAACCGTTTCCACCCCGGAAAAGGGCGCCTGTGCCAATAGGCTGCGCAGCCAGGGCGCTGCGGATTCACCCGTAGCGATGAGCACACGGCGGGGAAGCGGCATTTCGCCTTGCCGCCGCTTTGCTTCTGCAAAAAACTCTGTAGAAAAGCTGCGCAAAAGCCCTACGCCGTTTTCCAGCTGTGGATACTCCTCGTAGGCCTCCTCCGGCGGCAGCTCCCTTTCGGCCAGGCAATACAGCTCGTCCGCCGCAAAGACAAAGCGCGTGCCGGTGCGTGCAAGCATTTTTTCTTGCCACGCTTCCGCTTGGTCCAACACGCGGCCTGCGCTCAGCTTTGTATACGGCGAAAGCGCCGCCAACCCCTCCCGGAACCCTGTCAACCCTACGGGGACAAGCGCGGCGGAGCGCGCAGCAGGGTAGAGGGCGGTCAAATCGGCCAGCGTTTTTTCCAGCGCGTCCCCGTCGTTGATACCGGGACAGAGGACGATTTGGCAGTGAAACGAGATACCGCCCTGCGCCAGGCGGCGAAGCTGCTCCAGGATGCCGCCGGCGGAAGGGTTACGCATGAGACGGATACGCAGCTGCGGATCCGTCGCGTGAACGGAAATATACAGCGGGCTGGCATGGCGGGCGAGAATCCGAGCAAATTCTGCCTCGCTCAGGTTGGTCAGCGTGATGTAGTTTCCCATCATCAGCGACAGCCGCCAGTCGTCGTCCTTGACGTAGAGCGACTGGCGCATGCCGGGCGGCATCTGGTCAATGAAGCAAAACGCGCATTTGTTGCGGCAGAGGCGCGGCTTGCTCATCAGCGTGGAAGAAAAGACAAGGCCAAGCGGCTCTTCTTCTCGCTTGCGGATGGCGATTTCACGCGTCGCGCCCTGCGCGTCTTGCACGGTCAGCACAATGCGCCGCTTTGCGGTGAGAAACTGATAATCCACCTGGTCCAGCACAGGTTCGCCGTTGATTGCGCAAAGCGCATCGCCCGGTTGAAGCCCGCACCGGGCGGCGATGCCGCCCGCGCTTACCGAGACGATGCGCTGCGCGCCTTCATTCGTTTCAATTTTAGGGACGAAGGTATTCTTTTCCAACCCACTTCACCAATGCTTCAGGAACTTTCACGCTTCCATCCGCCTGCTGGCACTGTTCGAGAATGGCGGGGAAAACGCGGCTTGTCGCCAAGCCCGAAGCGTTCAAAATGTGCACAAATTCGTTTTTGCCGGTCGCCTTGCGCTTTACGCGGACGCTGCCGCGTCGCGCCTGGTATTCGCGGGCGTTGGAGGCGGAGGACACTTCTTTGTAGATGCCCATGCTGGGAATCCATACTTCGATGTCATACGTGCGCGCCATCGATGCGGAGCAATCGCCCGCGGCCAGCTTGGACAGCTGATAATGCAGCCCCAGGCCGCGCACAAGCGCCTCGGCTTTTTCCACCATCTCCGCAAACGCTTCGTCGGACTTTTCCGGCACCGTATACTGCACCATTTCAACCTTGTTGAACTGGTTGCCACGGATCATGCCGCGCTCTTCGGAGCGGTAGGAACCCGCTTCGCGGCGGTAGCAGGGCGTGTAGGCGAAGTATTTCTTGGGCAGCTCGTCCTCAGAGAGGATTTCCCCGCGGTGCAGGTTAACGAGCGCCGTTTCCGCCGTGGGCAGCAGGAACTGGTCGTTCTTCCCTTCGCGGTCGCCCACCCAGAAAACGTCCTCCTCAAACTTGGGGAACTGGCCGGCGCA
>DVLH01000090.1 GCA_018715585.1 Candidatus Aphodomonas merdavium | reverse complement strand
GCGGCGATATTCCCAGCGTGCCCGTACTTTTTGAACTCATACGGATTTGCAGGCTTCCGGTAGAGCAATATTTTTCTCCTGAAACACAGCGCGAAGAAAGCGAACAACGCCGGCGCATAAACCACAAGCTCAGCCTTTGCCCCGAGGAGTATCTTCCCATCATCGAAGGTGCGATTGATAGTGCAATCAAAGCCTCTAAGCAAAACGGAAAATGAACCGGCTTATCCCATAAGCCCCAGCGGTATGCGCCGTCATCAAAATGTTTGGAGAGGATGGTTCACGCATTGGCACGCGCTGCCTCTACCGCATGCGCTACGGGCGCCCTATTGGCAGCACTTATACATTGCCTCACATTGGCGCCTGATTTCCTCCCATTGAATAGGCGTCGGATCATCCTGCTCTTCCTCTAGGCATTGAAATGCTAAATATCCACAATATGCCTCCAGCAATACATCGCGTAAAGAGGCGGGCGTTGGGCACAGCCGCACATCACACCACTCCTGGCGCGCTGCGTTCCACTTCATAAACGTATAGCCCCTGCTGGTGGAAACCACCTCGCACGCCTTATCAGCGGCCAGGTATTGGCTAAATGCTGCCAATACCTTTTCATTTGTGAGCATTGTATCAAGCCTCCTGTTTCTTGGAAAAGTCTTTTCCACCCCTTAACTGTTGCGTTGGGCAATCCCATGTGTGTGCCCAGCCAGCCGCCTTCTCTCTGCCCGGCGGCCGATTCTTAGTGTACGCCTATCTGCGACGGTGACACAAGAATGTGCCAAAAATACACGCTACAACTTATCAGCGGTTTTAACGCGTAAATATATAAAAAGCAAAAATCAATGCCAGATTTATTAACCGGCCCGCTTTTTTGCCGTTTCTTGCTGTTGCGTTCGCTTGCTTTTCTCCGTCCATCAGTTCCTCTCAAAGCTGCAACCAAACAGCCCTATTCCCACCGCGTTTGGCCGTAACGCAGGCATTGACGCAAAAATGTTCCAAAGCTGTTGCTGCTGTCCGGAATATGCCAGGCATACGCGTGCGAGCTTTAACGGTATTGGTTTTTAGCATATAAAAACGCGTTTGGTGGTGTGGTGGTGTTGATATTTTAATGTGGCAAGTCTATTCCTAACATGCGGCGCAGGGTGACAGCGCCCTTTTGCTAGATAATATGTGCCCTGCCTGGCGGCAGGCGCGCCACACAGTTTCAGCGCGATATCCTAGCATCAGGCCGACGATTCTCCCACCTGCAAACGGTATTGTCCCTAGCGCATCGCTGCACCGGATTCCGTGCGAGCTGGGAAGCTTCGCTTTCTGCCGCATACGCTAAGCCTCCTGCGGAAGGCCAGGCTCTGCTGGAGCATTCGCCAAAAGATGTGGAGCACTTCAACAGCCATAGGGCATAGCCAAATCGCTGCGGTTGCCGGAAGAGGCACAGCGAATCTTTCCGGCGCGCTGTAAGCGCAGCCTCATCAACCTGGCGCATTAGAAAATGCCATGCGCTAAGCAGCCAACGGCAAACGTGCTCTTCCGTCTTCCCCCGTGGACAAATCCATCCCGGGCGTTATTGACTTTCCTCCATCCTACAGCGTATAATTATTTTTAAAGAAACGTTCCACGCCTGCTCTCCATCAGGCAGTGGGCGCTTTTGTTTGCCTTGCAAAACAGCCGCTTGCGGCATCCAAAAGGACGGAGGGAAACCATGCAAAAAAGCGCCGCGCGAATGCTTATCGCTGGTACAGGAAGCGGCTGCGGCAAGACAACGGTGACATGCGCCATCCTGCAGGCGCTCGTTAACCGCGGCCACCGTGTAGCATCGTTTAAATGCGGCCCGGACTACATTGATCCCATGTTCCACACCGAGATTATTGGCGCGCAAAGCGCAAACATTGACCTGTTTTTCGCCGGAGAAGCGCTGGCAAGGTCGCTTTTTTTGCAGCATGCCGCGGAGCTCAACGTGATCGAAGGGGTAATGGGCTATTATGACGGCACGACGCTCGCCAGCGACGATGCGTCCAGCTACCGCGTAGCGCAGGCGCTGTCCGCTCCCGCCGTCCTTGTGGTGGGCGGATATGGTATGGCGCTTTCCGTTGCGGCAGTGGTGAAAGGATTTTTGCAGCTACGAGGGGCCAACAGAATTTCCGGCGTAATTTTCAACCGTATCCATGCGAGTATCTATCCAGCACTGAAAGATACCATAGAGCGGGAATGCGGCGTGCACGCTTATGGGTACTTGCCCGAAAATGCAGCGTTTTCGCTCGAAAGCCGCCATCTGGGCCTTGTAACAGCCCAAGAGGTGGATGGCCTGCATCAAAAAATGGAACAGCTGGCCATGCAGGCGGAAAAAACCATCGATCTGGACGGCTTACTTTCGCTCATGCGGGCGCAGGAACCGCTTTGCGCGCAGGAGCTCTCCGTGCGCCCGCTTGGCAGCGCGCGCATCGCTTTGGCGCAGGACCGGGCGTTCTGCTTCTATTACCGGGATAATTTGGAGCTGCTGACGGCGCTTGGCGCAACGCTCGTCCCCTTCAGCCCCCTGTGCGATCGCGAACTCCCCCCTTGCGACGGACTGCTCTTGGGTGGAGGCTATCCCGAGCTAACCGCGCAGATGCTGAGCGAAAACACGTCCATGCGTGAAAGTGTCCGCACAGCCATCGCGGACGGGTTGCCAACGCTCGCCGAATGCGGCGGGTTCATGTACCTTTGCCAGCGCATCGGGTCTTTCCCAATGGTGGGCGTTTTCCCCGGGGAATGCTGCGATACGCGGGGACTGTCCCGCTTTGGCTACGCCACGCTGACAGCGCAAGCGCCCTGCATGCTGTTGGACGCAGGCGAATCCATCCGCGGGCATGAGTTTCACTATTGGGACGCGGACTGCACGGGCGATGCGCTCATCGCCGTCCAGCCGTCCGGGCGGCAGTGGACATGCGCTTATTGCACCGATACCCTTTACGCTGGTTATCCGCACCTCTATCTGCCTAGCAATCCTCGTGCCGCCCAGCGGTTCCTACAAAAATGCCTTGCAAGGAAAGTGGCGCGGGCGGAAAACCTTCGCTGATCCGCCCCGCCAGTGCAGCCCCTGCGGAAAGCACCTCGGGCACGCTGCAAAACGCCGCATGCTTTCGTCCATCTGCATCCCCCCAAAGCGCCCGTACCCTCTGGCGCTTTTTTTATGCCTTGCACGCCAACGCTTCCGGCCGTCTTTCGCTAGCGCAAAACGGTTCCAAAGCCTGGCGGGTGCAGACTGCAAGAAGCTTCGGGCGCTTCCTGCTAGCCGTACCGCTTTTTGCTTTGGCGCGGCAAATGCGCCCCATATGGTCACCCAATGCGTCCTCGGTTTCCCTCGGTGCTCAAACAAAAAAGCCAGACCGCAGTGCGCCCCAAACGCCCTTCCCTGGCTTTCCACGCGCTTGGCAAGCCACGCAGGCAACGGAGGAGGCGTTACCGCACCGCCTTTTCAGCGCCACCGGCACGAATAGTGGTCATAAAAACGCAAAAAGCGCCAGACGGCGTTCATGCCATCCAGCGCTTACAAGCACAATTCCTCCTTGCGGGAGCGGTTCAACCGTTCTGCTGCGCTTGCTGTTTTTTGTGGTAATCGTCCAGCGCCGCCTTCACAGCCTCCTCGGCAAGCAGCGAGCAATGAATCTTGACAGGCGGCAGGCCGTCCAGCGCTTCCACCACGGCGGCGTTTGTCAGCTTTTCAGCCTCTTCCACCGTTTTGCCCTTGATCATCTCCGTCGCCATGCTGCTGGTGGCAATGGCAGCACCACAGCCAAACGTTTTAAACTTGCAGTCCACAATCACGCCGTCTTCGATTTTCAAATACATACGCATGATATCGCCGCATTTGGCGTTGCCGACCGTACCGACACCGCTGGCGTCCGGAATTTCGCCGACGTTGCGCGGGTTTTCAAAATGATCCATCACTTTTTCGCTATACAAGTGTAACGCCTCCTTCGGACTGATTAAAAAGCGGCGACATTGCGCGCAGTTTTTCTACAATACCCGGCAGTTTTTCCAACACGGTGTCCACGTCTTGCTCGGTGTTGAAATCGCCCAACGTCAAGCGCAACGACCCATGCGCAACCTCGTGCGGCAGGCCAATCGCCAAGAGCACGTGGCTGGGGTCGAGCGATCCGGACGTGCAGGCGGAACCGCTTGAGGCGGCAATGCCCGCCAGGTCCAGCCGCAAAAGCATTGCTTCCCCTTCGATATAGCGGATGGAAACGTTGACGTTGTTGGGCAGGCGCTGCGTGCGGTGGCCGTTGAGCTTGACATCCGGGATGGTGGCAAGGATACCATCGATAAGCCGGTCGCGCAGCTTTGCAAGCTTCTTGGCATGGCCTTCCACGTCCTCGGTCGCCATAGCGATCGCCTTTCCCAGGCCAACGATTTGCGCCATATTTTCCGTGCCGCCGCGCTTGCCGCGCTCCTGCGCGCCGCCCTGCTGGTTGATATCCACGCGCACACCCTTTTTGATATAGAGTGCGCCGACACCCTTGGGCGCGTAAAGCTTGTGGCCCGAAAGCGACAGCATGTCGAACCCCATCTTGTGCACGTCAATCGGCACGGCGCCAACGGCCTGCACCGCGTCCGTGTGGAAGAGCGCCCCATGCGCATGCGCGATGCGTGCAATTTCCTCCACCGGCTCAATGGTGCCGATTTCGTTGTTGGCAAACATCACGGTGACGAGAATCGTCTTGTCCGTCATCGCCGCCTCGACATCCTGCGGACGGACGAAACCGAACTCATCCACGGGCAAATAGGTCACGGTAAATCCATGCTTCTCCAGCCACTGGCAGGTATGGAGCACAGCGTGATGCTCAATGGCAGAGGTAATGATATGATTGCCTTTTGCGGCATGGGCAAATGCCGTCCCTTTAATCGCCCAGTTGTCGCTTTCCGTCCCGCAGCTGGTGAAATAGATTTCATCCTTATCCGCACCGATAGCGGTGGCTACCTGCTGGCGGGCGCGCTCCAGCGCCGCTTTTGCCTCGCGCCCAAAGCTATAAATGGTGGATGGGTTGCCGTAGACATCCCCGTAAAAGGGGAGCATCGCCTCCAGCACCTCCGGCTTGACGCGGGTTGTCGCCGCGTTGTCCATGTAAATGCGCTCCATGTTCCTCACTCCTTCGCCGGTTCTTGCCCGGCGCAATCCGTAAGCATATCCTTTAACGTAATCGAATTCGCCATGTCGTTAAAATAACGGGTGAGCCGCTCCCATACGGCCCGGGAGGGGCACTGTGCGCTGCGGGAACACGTATTGCCCTCCGCCATGCAGTCTGCCATCAGGATCGGTCCATCCAGCAGCCGCATCAAAGCGCCAATGGAAACCGCTTGCGGCGGCACTTTCAGCAAGTATCCGCCCTGGGCACCCCGCACGCTCTCCACAAAGCCTTCCCTGCGCAGCGCGCCGATGATCTGCTCCAAGAACATCTCCGGCACCTGCTGCCGCTCGGCAATTTCGTGCAGCGTCTGCGGGCCCTGGCCATAATGCTGCGCCAGATCCACCATGGCATGAATGCCATACCGGCAGCGCGTCGATAGCTTCACGAAAACCTCCTCCGTTTAATCCCGACTG
>DVLH01000089.1 GCA_018715585.1 Candidatus Aphodomonas merdavium | reverse complement strand
CGCCCTGATTCTGGCAAGCTATCTGGAGGTTCCCTTTCTGGACGCCGCGGAATGTATCTTTTTCAATTCCTCCGGAAGGCCGGACACCCTGCGGACCAACACCGTTCTGGAAAACCGGCTGGCGATGATGCCCCGGGCCGTTATCCCCGGCTTTTACGGGGCCATGCCCGACGGCAGCATCAAAACCTTCTCCCGGGGCGGATCGGATATTACCGGATCCATCGTGGCGGAGGCGGTGGACGCAGATCTCTATGAAAACTGGACGGACGTTTCCGGCATCCTCATCGCCGATCCGCGCATTGTTGAGAATCCCAAGCCGATTCGCCGTATCACATACGACGAACTGCGGGAGCTGGCGTACATGGGCGCATCCGTGCTGCACGACGAGTCGATTGCACCCGTGAAGGAAAAGAACATTCCGCTCAACATCCGCAACACGAACGACCCGCAAAACCCGGGCACGATGATCCTCGAAAGCGTGCCGGCAGGCGAGGACGGGCATGACAGCCGTTTTATCACCGGTATCACTGGGCGCAAAAGCTTTACCGTGCTCACCATCCGCAAAAAGCAAATCGCCCAGAACACGGCGTTTGTGCGCCGGGCGCTGGAAATCTTTGAAAACTGCCGCGTGCCGGTGGAGCACATCACGCTGGGCGTGGATAGCTTTAGCATCATGACCCCTACGGCGCAGGTGGGCGATAGGATCTATGATATTATCGGGGAAATCCGCAAGCGGTGCGAACCGGACGGCATCCATACCGAGGAAAATATCGCCCTAATTGCCTCCGTGGGCCGCAAGATGGTATATCAGCCCGGCACGTGCGGAAAGCTCTTTGGGGCGCTGGGGGAAAACAACATTAACATTAAGGCGATTTCGCAGGGCACGAACGAGATCAGCATTCTCGTCGGCGTTCATAACAATGACTTTGAAAAGGCGATCCGCGTGCTGTATAACAGCTTTGTCGGGTAAGGAGGGGGAAGAGGATGAAAAAATATAACGTGGCAATCCTGGGCGCGACGGGCTGCGTCGGCCGCGAAATGCTTAAAGTGCTCGCCGAACATGCGTTTCCCGTCGGCGAACTGCGCTTGCTGGCCAGTGCGCGCAGCGCGGGGAAAAAAGTGACATATTGTGGGAAAGAGTACACCGTCGAAGAGGCGGGCGCAGCGTCGTTTGCAGGGATGGACCTGGTGCTGGGTGCGGCCAGCAACGCGCTGGCAAAGCAGCTTGCGCCGGAGATTGTCCGTGCGGGCGCAGTTTTCGTCGATAACTCCTCTGCCTTCCGCATGGAAAACGACGTGCCGCTCGTCGTGCCGGAGATCAACCCGGACGATGTGGCGCGCCATAGCGGCATTATCGCCAACCCCAACTGCTCCACGATCATCGCGCTGATGGCCGTGGCGCCCATCGCACGCATCAGCCCCATCGAGGCGATGACGGCATGCACCTATCAGGCGGTGTCTGGCGCGGGGCAGGGCGGTATGGAGCAGCTGGAGGCGGAGATCTCCGCGCTGAGCGAGGGAAAACAGGCGCCGCTGGCCACGTTCCCTTGCCAAATTGCGTACAATTGCATTCCGCACATTGGCAGCCGGCTGGAAAACGGCTTTACGACGGAAGAGATGAAAATGCAAAACGAAGGGCGCAAGATCCTTCATCTGCCGCAGCTGCGCGTGAACTGCACCTGCGTGCGCGTGCCGGTCATGCGCTCCCATTCGATTGCCATCACGCTGCGCACGAAAGAGAGCGTCAGTGTGGAGGCGGCCGCACAGGCGATTGCTTCTGCCCCCGGTTGCGTGCTCGCAAGCGAGCTGAACGGCCGCGATTATCCGACGCCGCTGGATACGACGGATCAGGACCTTGTTTTTGTCGGCCGCCTGCGCCGAGATCTGATCGACGAGGAACGCGGCCTGTCGCTGTGGTGCTGCGGCGATCAGATTCGCAAAGGCGCGGCAACAAACGCCGTGCAAATCGCAGAAATTGCCCTGGGCATCCACTAAGCCAAGCACGTTAGCGGCCGAAGCGCATGAAAGCGTTCCGGCCGCTTTTATGTTTGGCTTTCTGTGGAAGGCGTATGGTTTACACGCGCAAAAAAGGCTGTTAGCATGGCTGGTGGCAATAAAAGCGCTGCAAGCGCAGGGCCGGAGGAACCCTTGCCCGTTGCGCTGGCGCCGAGGACGCAAAACCGTCGGCCCGGAGTGAAGCCTGGGAACACCGGGGCGGGCAAGCATGCCGCCTAAGGGATGGTAGCGGCAATGCGGGTACGGCAAAAAAGAACGGCAAAAGGAATGCGAGATGGCGCGAGCGCAGGCCGGCCAAAGAAGGACCGGACGAGCGCAGGCTGGCGTTGAGGAGGGAAAGCCGGTTTGGGGAATAAAAACTGGCCCGTGCAAATGCCAGATTGCCTATGGACTTGTCGGGGATGTTCCTTTCATGGCTGCTGTGTTTATACGTACCCGTTTCTGCGCACGCATTTGCCTGCTGGTTGAGGCTTTTTGTACGCATTTCAAATACGCTGCAATGCTCTGTGCACGTTCCTGCTTCGGACGAAGAAGGCGCTGCGCGATACCGCGTGGCGCTTGCTTGGCCTTTCCCCTTTTTTAAACTCATTTAGTTGTTTTTGGCAGTTTGTGGCTTTTTTTCAGGATACTCCGCTTTTTTAAAGAGCCCTCCTTTTTTAGGAAGGCAGCGGAATCCCCGTTTCTTTGCGATGGGTTCCGCTCCGAAAACTGCATGCTCAGGGATAGCGGAGAGCTAGCGCGGTATGCACAGAGAAAAAGATCTGGTGCACCCCGGGGAGGCGGGGGGCATCGCCTATTTACTCGCATAAAACATTTGCCATAGGGTCGGAGGCATAGATGGCAAAAGGGCGGTGCACGGCCATGGAGCTGAAGGCTGCGCCTGGAAAGACGCGCCGGATAATTGTTGGAGGAAGCTGCTAAGGACGAACGGTACAGGATTGCCAGGGATTTTCTTGTTTAATTGCAACGGCGCGCCGTTCAGGGAGAGAGGCTAAGCCAAGGCATTCGCGGCAGCCTGCGAAGGCTCTTCAGGTCCGGTGTCCGTGCAAGCACGAGCGGAGGGCGCGATGAAAAGCGGGTCAAGGATGGTGGCAATGGCTGCCCGGCTGTTGCACATTCAGGGGCCCCGCCTGTGTGGATGATACCGTGTGCGATAGAGATTGATGAGAAAGGGGAGGACAAAGCCAAATGGGCCATCTTTAGACAGCGCATTTAGATGGATCGACACGGAAAAAGCAGCCTGAAACGACGCTTATTATCGTTTTGAGCAAAGCAGCAATGAATGTCTTTTTGAACAAGTTTCAGGTTTTGCCATCTGGCGCCGCCGTTATTGAGCAAGCCATCAAACCGCACAGGCGATCGAAACTCGCTCCACGATGAACACAGCGGAGGCACGGCCAAACTGGCTGAGTATTTCGGACGCCTAAACGATTTTGCCGCAAAGGGGCTTTGTTTCGATCTTTGCGTTTTCCGCAGGCGTATGCTCTTCCCTGCAATTTCGGAATTGGTTGCATATTCACATCGGGAAAAAGCAATGGACGAGGTGGTTTTGGGCGCGCTGCCTAGAGAGTCCGGCTGATATTTGGAATTGA
>DVLH01000088.1 GCA_018715585.1 Candidatus Aphodomonas merdavium | reverse complement strand
CCGTCAGGTGGAAAAATCCCTCGTAGCCGTCCGTGTTTTCCGGCGTCTGTCGGACGGGCAGCATGGCATGGAACTCCATCGCCAGCGTGGAGGCGTTGAGCATCTTGTCCTTGGCCGAGCCGGGATGCATGCTGCGCCCGCAAAAGCGCACGTGCGCATCAGCGGCATTAAAGTTTTCATATTCGACCTCGCCCAGCGCGCCGCCATCCACCGTATAGCCAAAGTCCGCCCCCAGCTCGTCCAGGCGGAACCGCTCCGCTCCCCGGCTGATTTCCTCGTCGGGCGTGAAGGCGATGCACAGCTTGCCATGGCGCGGCCCCTGCCCCATAAGGAAACGCTCCGCAAGCGTGAGGATCTCGGCGACGCCCGCTTTATCGTCGCATCCCAGCAGCGTCGTCCCATCCGTTACGATCAAATCGTTGCCAATTTCGCTCCCGAGCGAAGGGAAATCCCTCGCGCCAAGCACGATCCCTTTCTCCTCGTTCAGCACGATGTCTCCGCCCTCATAGTGCACAATGCGCGCACGGATGGGACCGCCGGGCACCGCGTCGGAAGTATCCATATGCGCAATCAGCCCAATCGCCGGCATCCCCTCGCACGTGGCCGGGATGCTCCCATACACATAGCCCCACGCATCCAGGCGCGCATCGGCAATGCCCATCGCGCGCATCTCCTCCACAAGCCTCTTGGCAAAGGCGCGCTGGTTCGGGGTGGAAGGGCTGCTTTCGCTCGCCTCATCGCTCGTCGTATCCACATCCAGATAGCTTAAAAAACGCTCTGTCGCCGTCATAAAGCATCCTCCGCATATCGAAATCGGATTATAGTATAGCACAGGCAGCGCCGCTCGTCACCAAGTTCTTTTGTCCCGCTTGCATCCCGTCCTCTAGCGCGCTATAATGCCGGAAAACAAAGCGGAGGCATACGCAGATGCAAATCACCGTCCTCATCGAAAACGGCCCCTGCCAGGGCCTCGCCTGCGAGCACGGCCTGAGCCTGTACGTGCAATACCGTGGCAAGCGCTATCTGTTGGACGTCGGCCAAAGCGGGCTTTTCGCCCGGAACGCGCAGGCGCTCGGCCTGGACCTTGCCGCCGTAGACGCGGCCGTGCTCTCCCATGGCCACTATGACCATGCGGGCGGGCTGGAAGCATTTTTCGCTTGTAACGCGCAGGCGCGCGTCTATTTGCGGCGCGAAGCCACGCTGCCCTTCTATAGCGGAGGTGAAACGCGGTACATCGGCATGCCGCAAGACGTTCTGGCGCGCTTTGGGCAGCGCTTTGTGTTTGTCCAAGGGATGTTGGAGCTCGCTCCCGGTCTTTTTCTGCTGCCCCATACCACGCCCGGCCTGGAAGCTGTCGGGGAACGCGCCGCGCTGTACTGCAAACGCGACGGGCAGCTCCTGCCGGATGATTTCCGCCATGAACAGACGGCAGCCTTTGAAACGCCGTGCGGGCTGGTGCTGCTCTCGAGCTGCTCCCATGCAGGCATCGTCCACTGCGTGCGCGAGGCGATGGCTTTTTTGCCCAACCGGCGCGTTTACGCCGTGGTCGGAGGGTTTCATCTCATGCAGCCGCACACGGGGAAAAGCGCTTTCTCACCCGATGTTGTCCGCTCGCTGGCGCGCGAGCTTGAAGCGCTGGGCGTTGAGCAGGTCTATACGGGCCATTGCACGGGCGAAGCCGCCTACGGCCTCCTGCAAGAGGTGCTGGGGGAAAAATGCCATCCTCTCCGGCCCGGAATGTGCATCGCCTGGGACGAAAGCGGAGAGCCTGCCGCCTGCAAAGCATAAGCCGCCGCGGCCTGCGCCCGTCCCAAAAGGCGCGTCAAGCGGCGACGCACAGCAAAAACCCGCCCGCCAAAACCGAGGATGCGCCAGGCGCCTCCCGCTTTGGCAGGCGGGTTCTTTTCCGCCGTAAATGCCCGCCCTACATCCGGTCGGTATAGGGAATATACTCGTTGGGCATTGTCCCGTTTTTTTCCACACGGAACACCTCTCCCGTTCCGGCATAGAGGTCAACCACGCCGCTGGGATACGCGTCGTTCCCTGTTTTCCAGAAAATCACGCGCCAAACGCGCTGCGCGTCCTCGTTCACGAAAAACGAGTAATATCTTTCCGCCGCCGCGTCCCAGCCTTCCGGCAGGCCGTATGCATCCGCCACCGCATCGGCCGCAGCCGCATAAGCGGCCTCCTGCGCAATGTCGCCTTCACCCGGCAGGCAAAAACCATACTGCGAAATAGCAAGCAGATCCTTTTCACTCAGCACCGTTTCCCCGCGCTGGCGAGCGAGCGCCAGCTTTGCGGGCAATGTGTTGGCAAAATCCATTTTCTGCTGCAACGGCCAGGTGAAGAACGCCCCTCTTTCCTCGCACAGCTGCGTATATTCCGCTTCCAAGCCGCTGAGCGTTTCGATCCGCTCGCACGCCGTAACGGCTCCGCCGCGCACATGCACCGCGAAGGAATCGCCGCCGGGAAGTTCAATGCCAAACCGCCACATTCCCTGCGCGCTGCCGGATTCCACCGCGACATAGGACACGGAAACGTCGCTCGCTTCCAAATCGCAGGCAAGCCCGTACCTTTCCTTCACAGCGGAGGCAGCCAGCGCGAAAGCCTCTTCCCGGCTGATCTCGTCCGCATTGGGCAACAGGTTAAAACAATATGGCAGCTGTCCTGCCTCCACCATCAGCAAGTCAAACCCGTTCCGCTCCTCAAGCGGCCAATCGTAGTAATCTCCGTAGGCAAGCTCGCACACGGCCAGCGCAAAGTCATAGACGGCGACAGGCTCGTCCGTGCCTAAAAACGCCTCGGGGACCGCCACGCCCGCAGCCGTCAGGCGCCCGGCAAGATCAGACGCCGCGCCGGCGCTTAGATATACACTTTCCGGCGGCAGCGACAGAAGATAGGGCGCAATCTCGTCCAGAACGTTTGTTTCAGCTGTTGCTCCCGCCGCCGGCAAGAATATAAGCAACAAGCACACCAGCAAAAGCGTCCTCTTCATCCCAACCGCCTCCTTGTTAAATTTATTTTCCCCCAAA
>DVLH01000087.1 GCA_018715585.1 Candidatus Aphodomonas merdavium | reverse complement strand
GGGAACGGAGGGGATGGGATGGAGAAAGTTGCGGTGGCGGCATGCACAAGCTATGACCCGCAGGAGGTCCTTCACGCGCTTGAGGAGGCAATTGTGCCTATCGGCGGGCTGGATTTTGTCAAGCCAGGGATGCGCGTGGCGGTTAAAGTAAATCTCATTACTGCAATGCGGCCGCAGGCGGCGGCAACGACCCATCCGGCCGTTGCGGCGGCCATGGTACGGCTGCTTTCCCAGCGCGGAGCGAGCGTTGTCATCGGCGATAGCCCGGGAGGGCCTTTCATGGCGGCGAATGTGCTTAACGCCTATCGAGCGTCAGGGATGAAGGCGGTAGAGGAGGCGGGCGGCTCGCTCAACCGCAATTTTGACGTTGTGGACGTTGCCTTCCCGCAGGGCGTGGCGGCCAAGCGGTTCGCCTATACCGCGTGGCTTTCGCAGGCGGATGCGATTGTTGATCTGTGCAAACTAAAGACGCATGGCATGATGACAATGACCGCTGCCGTCAAAAACATGTTTGGCGCAATCCCTGGGCTTGAAAAAGCGGCTTATCACTGCCGCTACAGCAACCGGGAACGCTTTGCGCAAATGCTTGTGGATTTGTGCGCATATAGCAAGCCTGTGCTCAGCGTGGCGGACGCTGTCGTGGCGATGGAGGGCAACGGGCCAACGCAGGGCAAGCCGCGAGCCATCGGCGCTCTCCTTGCCAGCACATGCCCGCACAGCCTGGACCTTGCCTGTGCGCACCTGATTGGCCTGACGCCCGGTGATGTGCCGACGCTGTCGGTGGCGCTACAGCGCGGGCTCATTGGACAAACTGTACGGGAGCTGGAAATCATCGGCGATTTGGAGCGGTTTGTCTGCCCGAACTTTGACGTTGTGCGCCGTGCGCGAGGCATTGCGTTCTATTCCTCCTCGGACGGGGACAAAAAAGGGGTGCTGGAGCGCGTTGCACGCGTGGCGGTGGAGATGAAACCGGGCGTGACGAAAGAGCAGTGCACTGGTTGCGGCAAATGTGCCAGCGTCTGTCCGGTCCATGCCATTGCGATGCGCGCCGGAACGCCGCACATTGACCGGAAAACGTGTATCCGTTGTTTTTGCTGCCAGGAGTTTTGCCCCGCGGGTGCCATGAAAGCCAAACGATCCGTCCTGGCGCGGATTTTGCAGGACCGTTGATGAAAAGGAGGCGTTTGCTATGCCCAAAACACGCGATGCGCTGATGTACAGCGTGTATTTTGCCCCGCGCGGTGCAGTGCGCATGACGGAGATGGGGAAACTGCTGGCGCAGCGGCATCTTAGCCCGTTTGACCGGCTGATTGGCATTGTGGGCGAGGCGGGTTCCGGTAAAAGCATGCTTGTAAAAGGCATGTTTCCTGGCCTGGAAATGACAAACGACGACAACGGCGTAAACATCCGCCCGCTGCCGCTGCTTTCGGCAGGGGAAGGTGGCTTCTTCAGCCCCCATACGTATCATGTGGATTTGCGCTTTGAATCGGCGTTTACCCAGATGAGCGAGCTGGCGGACGCCGTCATGCGCGCGCTCAACATGGGCAAGCGCGTCGTCGTAGAGCATTTTGAAATGCTCGAGCCGTTCATCCCTGTCAAGGCGGAACTGCTTATCGGGGTGGGAGAGGAGATCATCGTAACCAGGCCGACCATTTTCGGGCCGGAGGCGAAAGAGATTGCCGGAATTGTCTTTCAATCTATCAAATACCGCAAAATGGCCCATACGGCAGAGGATCTCGTCGAGCGCATGCTTTGGAACCGTTACAAAGAAAACTTTCAGCATGGCGATGTGCGTCACGGCTTTTTGCTAGAATTTGATCAGCGGCCTGAGGTGGACATCTCTGCTGTGGAGGAGTATGTCCGCTCCAAGATTGCCCAGAGCCTGCCCGTCTCCTATGTGGACGAGGAGCACATTAAAATCGGCGACAATATCCACCACTGCACGGGCCCCCGCATGCATGTGCGCTTCACAAACGAGATCGAAGGCTTCAGCATGTCGCCGGAGATCGTGCATGATCCGCTTTCCGGCCGCTATCTGTTGGTTGGGCTTGTGGGCGGCGCTTCCTGGGACGATTTCCGCCATCTCAACCGAATCGGCAAGGCCAAGTAAAGCGGCTATTCGCCAAAGAGCATAGCGTCCATATAATATTCCATAAACACGGGATTTGCCGCTAGTTCCACCGTCGTACAGGCGTGGCTGGCGGCGTCCGCGTCTTTCAGCACCGCTCGCGAGAGCGCCATCATTGACGCGCCCATCCCCGCCGCGTTGCCGATGGCACGGGCTTTTGCCGCAAAGCTCGGCGGGATCAGCCCAATGCGCCCGGCGGAGCGAGGATTGATGTGGGTGCCAAATCCGCCGGCAATCAGCAGCCGTTCCAACTTGCTTTCATCAACGCCGGCGTGCGAGAGCAGCGTCTGCATTCCGGCGCAGATGGCGGCTTTGGCCAGCTGTACCTTGCGTGCATCTTCCTGCGTGAGCACGACGTCCGTGCCGGGGAAACGGAAGCTCCCGTCTAGCAGGCGGCCTGTTTCGTCCATTTTTCCCGTATCTAATAGCGCGGCAAACGCATCGATGAGCCCGCTGCCGCAAATGCCGCGCGCTGTCCCGCCGCCAAGC
>DVLH01000086.1 GCA_018715585.1 Candidatus Aphodomonas merdavium | reverse complement strand
GGCCGTTTTCCTCTTTGTGGCGGCAAAGGAAGCGATCTATGTTACATATTTTTTCCTCACAGGCGTCAATATTGAGTTCATTCATGTGTTCCGCGTCGTCTTTACGGCGCTGGAGACGGCTGCGCTCTCGTTTGTGCTGTTGCCGCTGACGCAATATTTTTTCACGCACAAGCCTAAATCTCCCGAGGAAAAGAAAAAGGAACGCCAGCAGCAGGCGTTTGAGGAGGAACTGCGCAAACAAAGGAAGGAGCGCAAGAAGAAAAAGCGCACATTCTTTGATGATTTGATGGTGCGCGAGGAGCCGCAGGAGAAGGACGCGGACGAACCGGACGAAGAAGCGCCGGAGGATATCCCCGAGGGTTGGCGGCTTGCGCGCGGCGACGAGGACGAGGAAATTTTCGACGAAGAGGCCTTTGAAGAAGGCGCCCTTCAGAAAGCGGAAAACCAAACGCAAGAGGGACAGGAACAAAAGCCGGAGCGCAGCGCTCAGGCTGCGGAGGAGGTGCGGCGCAATGAAGACGAAGGATAAAGTGAAATTGTGGGTCTTTGGCCTGCTGGTGGCGGGCGCATTTGCGCTGCTGTTTTATTCGCTGGCCGATTTGCAGATTCGCGGCGCGGACGATTACGGCGCGGAGGCGGAATCGATGATGACCAAAACCATTTATGAGCGCGGTTCCCGGGGCCAGATCCTGGACGTGAACGGCACGCTGCTGGCCTATGATAAAAAGATTTACAACATCGAATTTTACCGCGAACCTTCCAGCGGGCGCGAGCAGAACGGGGCCTACTCCAAGGCCATTTGGGAGGTCATTCAAATCCTCAAGGAGGATGGAATCGAAGTGGGGTTCGATTTTTACCTCAAGCCGGCGGAGGATGGCACATGGTATTTTGACACGGGCACCACAAGCGAGAGCGTCGCCGCAGCCCGCGAGTCGATGTTCCGTTCCAACTTTTACGTTACCAGCTATGACGTCAACGATATTTACGACAGGCTTTGCTATAACTACATGATCAACGAGATCGACGCGGACTTTCCCGAGGAAGACAAGCTCACCTTGGAGGACAAGCTGCAGGTGCTTTCCGTCTGGCAGGAAATGCAGATGAACGCGTTTAACTCCGTGCCGATCGTGTTGGCGGAGGATGTGAGCTGGTCGTCCGTTATTAAAATCGAAACGCGCCTGATTACGCTCGACGGCATCTCCGTCGCCGTGGAAAACCAGCGCGTCTATCCCAAAGGGACGCTTGCCTGCCATATCCTGGGATATACGGGCAAGATGCAATCGGAATCGCAAATTCAAACCTATCTGGAGAAGGGATATAAGCGCTCGGA
This sequence comes from Candidatus Aphodomonas merdavium, assembly GCA_018715585.1. GTDB lineage: Bacteria > Bacillota > Clostridia > Christensenellales > Aristaeellaceae > Aphodomonas > Aphodomonas merdavium. The sequence continues at coordinate 13,043 of DVLH01000086.1, read as the reverse complement.
TACGATTGGCCTGGACGGTGTGGAAGCTTCCATGGAGGATTGGCTGACGCCCAACTCTTCGCTGCGCCAAGGATACTCCATCGTGGAGGTGGACCGTTCCGGCAACCAGATCCGCACGCTTTCCCATACGGACCCCACGGACGGCAATACGGTGAAATTGACGATTGATTCGGGCCTGCAGGCGGTGACGGAAGAAGCGCTGTCCGACCTTGTCAACTCTATCCGCGATTTTGAAGAAAAGCGGCTTGTTAATGGCACGTGGTTGGAGGAAAACAAAGAAGCGCTCATGGAATATACGGCCAACGACAGGGACTTGCACCTGGCGGAAAACGGTGCCATCGTTGTGCTGGATATGCAGTGCCGTGTTAAGGCAATGGCGAGTTTTCCCAACTATGATCCCAATTTGTTTATCATCGGTATGACCGACGAGCAGCGCGAACGCCTGCTGCTGGATGGCCGCAACCCGCTGTATAACAACGCCATCGCCGCTGCGGATACGCCCGGTTCCGTCTTTAAAATGTGTACGGCGCTGGCGGCGCTGGCAAACGGCGAGTTGACTGTAACGGAGAAGATTTCCGACGGCGGATATTTTACCGAATATGACGATACAAACCCACCGAAGTGCTGGATTAATATCCACCTGATCAGCCGCCACGCCGATCAGACGATTGTTGAGGGTCTGAAAAACTCCTGCAACTATTTCTTCTATACGATTGCAAGCCGCCTGGGCGCGGACGGCGAAAAGCTTTACCAATACGCCGCAAAGCTTGGGCTCACGAGCAAAACGAACATTGACCTGCCGGGCGAATCCACCAGCGTCGTCGGCAGCCAGACGTCGCTGTACGACCCCACGCGGCCAATCACGGGCAGCGATCAGGATACCTGGTACCCTGTGCAGGTGAAGAATTCCATCAAGAAGCACTTAAATAAAATTGCAGAAAAATACGGCTATGAATACTCAGACGAGCGCTTGGACACGTGCATTAAATCGCTGATGGACATGGCGGTTAACACGGCGCAGACGGAGTGGGTTGCCTCCATTCGTCCCATCCTGATGGAAGAGCTGGGCATGTCGATGGAGATGGTTTGGAAGGCGGAAGTCGTCACGGATATCTTCCTGGCGCTGAACGAGATCAAATGGGGCGGCAGCTACACCATCCAGACGGCCATCGGCCAGTCCATTACGACGATTACGCCCATCGCCATGGCGCGCTATATTGTCGCCGTGGCCAACGGCGGTTATGTCTACGATGTGCAGCTGATCGACAGCATCATCGACGCCGAAGGCAACGTCGTCAATTCCTTCGACGAGCCCGCGCTCGTCAATGATCTTTCGCAGGAAATCGGCGAGTATATCCCTTACATCAAGGAAGGCATGGCGGGCGTCGTCGACGAAGGCGGCACGGCGGACGATTACTTCCGCGATTGGTCGTCCGAGCAGCTGGCGCAGCTGTGCGGCAAAACGGGAACGGCAGAAAAAAGCGAGCTGGACTTGGAAAACAATTCCTGGTTCGTCTGTTTCTATCCCAAGGATGAACCGGAAATTGCCGTTGTGGTTTATGTGCCCTACGGCTATTCCGGAGCACGTTCGGCGGAGGCGGCCAAGACGGTTCTGGAGTATTACATCGACTCCAACGTCGAAGAGGAACCGGCCATTTTGCCCGCGCCCAACGCTTTGGCGCAATGAGCGGGCAGTGTTTGGCGCTTTTTTCCGGCAAGGGAGGCGTAGGGCGCACGCTGCTGACGGCGGCGTTTGGTGCACATCTGGCGTCGGAGGGCAAGCGCGTTGCGCTGGTGGATTTGAACACGGGCATGCGTGGGCTGGACATGGCGCTGGGCGTGGAAAGCCGCGTGGCGTTTGACCTGGGCGACGTGCTGGACGGCTTGTGCAGCGCGCGCCAGGCGCTGGTGAAAGCGCCGGGGGAGATGCGCCTGCTGGCCGCGCGCCAGGTGCGCGACAGCGAAACGCTGGATGAAGAGGGGCTTCGGCACGTTGTAGACGAGCTGCGAGAGGCGTTCGACTGGGTGCTGCTGGACACGGCGGGCGGCATTGGCCGCGGATTTTCTGCGGCGGCGGCTTGCGGGTCCCAGGCGGTGGCGGTGACAACGCCGGACGATGCGGCGATCCGCTGCGTGGAACGCGCGGCGGGCCTGTGGCAGCGGCTGGACGGCCAAGCGCCACTGCTGCTTGTAAACCGTATCTGCGCGCGCTGGGTGCGCGAAGGGCTGCAATATGCGCCGCAAACCTGCGCGCAGGTGCTGGATATGCCGCTTTGCGGCGTGGTTCCGGAGGATGAACAGGCCATGCGCGCATGGCTGAGCAAAAAGCCGCTCTTGGGCGAAAGCCCTGCGGCGATGGGCGTAAAAAATGCGCTGGAGCGCATGGAAAACCCAGCGGCAAAGCTATGGGATTGGGAAGCGGCACAGCCGCAGGCCGAAACGGAAAAAGAGCGTAAACCGTTCTGGAAGAAAAGGAGGGGCAGATGAACCGCAATACCGCCGTCGTCAACCGCAAAGCCAGACAGCATTTTGACATCCCGCTGCTGCTGATCACCTATGCGCTGGCCGCCTTTGGCGTGCTGGCCATTACGGTGGCGACGTACAGCTATACGGGCGAAACGCTGCCCGTCGATACGCTGCTTGCGCGCATCACGAGCTCCTACTACGGCAAAAGGCAGGGCCTGTTTTTGCTTGTCAGCCCCATTGCGATTGCCGGCATGATGGCGATCAGCTACCGCTTTTTTCAAAAGTTTTCGGATATCCTCTATCTTGCTTCTTTGGCGCTGCTGGCGATGGTGCTCGTGACGGGATCGACAACCTCGGGCGTGACGGGGTGGTTTTCGCTCTTTTCCGGCTACATGCTGCAGCCGTCGGAGTTTGCAAAGTTGGCGGCCATTTTGCATCTGGCAAAGTTCTTTTCGCGCAAGGAAAACCCGGTGCAGAATTTCCGGGAATTTGCAACGATGGCGGTTTTGATGGGGCTGCCGGTCATCCTGATTTTTGCACAGGGTGAATTGGGCACGGTCATGGTGTTCATCGCCATTTACGGCGCGATGATGATCATGAGCGGCATCAGCCTCAAGCTGGTGCTCGGCATCGTGGGCGCGGGCGCTGCGGCGATTGTGCCGGTGGTGCTGTATTGGCGTGCGACGGGCTCTTACCGCTATGACCGCTTGCTGGGCTTCTTCAACCCGGAAATGGCCTCGTCCGACTCCATTTATCAGGCCACCAACTCCAAGACGGCTATCGGCAACGGCGGGCTGCACGGGGTGGGCCTCTTTAAGGACGGCACCTACTCCGCGCTGAACTATGTGCCGCAGGACCACACGGATTTTATTTTCTCCTCCATCGGCGAGACGATGGGGTTTATCGGCTGCAGCATTGTAATGGTGCTGTACCTGCTGATGATTTACCGCCTGCTGTCGCTGGCCATTAATACCTATGATAAGTTTGCCCGCCTTGTTATCGTCGGCTTTACGATGATGATTTTCTTTCACGCCTTTTATAACATCGGCATGACGATTGGCGTCATGCCGGTGATGGGCATCCCTTTGCCCTTTTTAAGCTATGGGGGTTCCAACCTGATTGCAAACATGGGCGGCGTTGGGCTGGTGTTAAACATTACGCTGCGAAAACCGCAAACGCGCATGAACGCAGCGGACGAAGCGGTCCTGCTGTCGAAGCGGCCGACGCGCCGCGGTGCGCGGCATATCGGTTGAACGTTGTCAATTTAGCAGATAGATGCCCAGGTTAAGGTACAATGCGAACGCTGTCCAAACCAGGTAGGGCAAAAGCAGCCATCCGGCTGCTTTTTGAATGCGGCCAAACCGTACCAAGGTGACGGCAACCAGCACAAAGAGCGCCAACAGCCAGAAAAACGCAAACAGGTACGCTTTTGCAAGGAAGAAAAGGAGCGGCCAAACAAAGTTTAACAGCAGCTGGGCGCCGTAAAAAAACAGCGCCGTGCGGACCTGTTCCTGCGGCGCGCCGGAGACAAGCACAAGAAAAGAAGAAACGCCCATGAGCGTGTACAGCGCCGTCCAGACGGCCGGGAATAACCAGCCCGGCGGAGAGAGCGGGGGTTGGCGGAGCGCTTGGAAATCCGCCATTGCGCCGTGCGTCAGCAGCGCGGAAATACCGCCCACCGCCAGCGGGAGCGCGATACAGAGCAAAAGGGGTTTCCATTGCAGTTTTAGCTTTGTTTTCATAAAATCACCCGGCCACAGTATATGCGCGCGGCCGCCCAGTTATGCCTTGCACGCGCGGCGGCCGGGTTTTTCCATGCTTTTAAAAAGAAAGAGCGCGCAGGAAAAGCGAGGGGAAAAGCGCTTTTCCTGCGCGCAAGGCGCCGGAATTTTGTGGCGGCAGCATCCATTAAACATATTTGCGCAAGTGCTGCAGCGCGTTTTTCTCCAGGCGGGAAACCTGCGCCTGCGAGATACCGACCTCGGAGGCAACCTCAATCTGCGTCCGCCCTTCAAAAAAGCGCATGCGCAGGATTTTCCGCTCGCGTTCCGTCAGGCGGTTCATCGCTTCCTTGAGCGCAATGCCTTCCAGCCAGGCGGCGTCGCTTTCTTTTTCATCCTTCACCTGGTCCATCACGCAGACGGCGTCCCCTCCCTCGCCCATGACGGGTTCAAAGAGGGAGACGGGATCCTGAATGGCTTCCAGCGCAAAGACGACTTCTTCCCTGGGCAGCTCCATGGCGGCGGCAAGCTCCGTCATCGTCGGCTCCTTGCCTGTTTTTGCCGTCAATTTTTCCCGCGCTTGCAGCGCTTTATAAGCCGTATCGCGCAGCGAACGGCTGACGCGGATGGCGTTGTTATCGCGCAGGTAGCGGCGGATCTCGCCGATAATCATCGGTACGGCATAGGTGGAAAAGCGCACGTTTTGCGTCACGTCAAAATTGTCCAGCGCTTTCATCAGCCCGATGCAGCCTACCTGGAAAAGGTCGTCCGCGTTTTCCCCGCGCCCAGCAAAGCGCTGAATAACGCTTAATACAAGGCGAAGGTTCCCGCGGATAAATTCTTCCCGGGCTCTTTTGTCCCCGCCGTGGACAAGCGGGAACAGTTCGCGCATGCGTTCATTCGTAAGAACCGGCAGGGTCGAGGTATCCACTCCGCAGATTTCTACTTTATGAATCGGCATTTCTTCCCTCCGTGCGGACGAATCAACAAAAGCAGTATTGCCGCCGGAGCGCAGCGTTATACATTCAGGTCATGCGCGCCATTTCATGGCGCAGCCGGTGCAGGATTCTTTTTTCCAGGCGGGAGATGTAGCTTTGCGAAATGCCCAGCTCGTCTGCCACTTCTTTTTGCGTGCGGCATTCGCCGCCGGAAAGGCCAAAGCGCAGGCACATGATCCGCTGTTCGCGCCCGGAAAGCTTTTTGAGCGCATCGCGCAGCAGCTCCCTGTCCACGTCCTCTTCAATGACGCGGTAAACGTCGTCGTCGTCGGAACCGAGCACGTCCGAGAGCAGTAGCTCATTGCCATCCCAATCGGTGCTCAGCGGTTCGTCGAGGGAGACATCCTGGCGCGTTTTGCTGTTTCGCCGCAGGAACATGAGGATTTCATTCTCAATGCAGCGCGACGCATACGTCGCCAGCTTGATTTTCTTGGAAGGGTCGAACGTGTTGACGGCTTTAATCAGCCCGATCGTTCCGATGGAGATCAAGTCCTCGATGCCGACGTTTGTGTTTTCAAACTTGCGGGCGATGAAGGCGACAAGCCGGAGATTGTGCTCAATCAGCTTGTTGCGGACGGCGCTGCTGTTGTGCTTGAGTTCCTGCACCAGTTTTTCTTCCTCCTCCCGCGACAACGGCGCGGGAAGAACGTCTGCGCCGCCGATATAGTCGATCCGGCCGGGAAACAGCCTGGAGAGACGACAAAGCAAAGAATCGTAAAAAATGGAAAACCATTTCATCCGCTCCTCCTTTCAGCGCATAGCGACCATGGAACCAGCGCGCAGCGCAGCGTTCCTTCCGGCGCGGAGGCGACGCTGGCGCACACGGGCGTTCCGTTGAGCAGCACAAGGTCCGGCGTAAAACAGCAAAGGCGCGTGCGCCCCGCAGCCGTTTGGATATAGACGGTGCGCCCGTGCGGTGGCGGCGGCAGCGATTTGGCCGGCAGCACGATGATCGGATGAAGCGTGCCGGGGTCCACCGCGCGGCAGCCGCTGTCGATGATCGCCTCCAATTTCACGGTGGCGCCGCTGGAACGGACGGTCAGCGACGCATTGGGCGGCGGCGGCGCGGCCTTGCGCCAGCGCAGCGGCAGGGAGACCGCACAGGCGAGCAGGCAGCAGCCTGCCAGCGGCAATCCCAGGCGGTAGCCTCCGCCAAAAAGCAGCGCGCCCAGCCAAAGCGCCATCAACGCGGACGCATTCAGCCCGATTCCGATGCATATGACCCCCAGGCTTACCAGCGCCTTTGCCCAAATGGTGGCGAAAAAACCGCCCAGGGCGGCACAGACAAGCGCGCAAAGCGCCCCGAAGCATGCCGCCAACGCAATGCGCGCCGGCCGCGCCCTTGCACCCTGCCATTTGGCTGCCAAGACCAGCAGCACGGCGTCTGCCAACGCATTTTTGAGAAAGTACGCCTCCGCAACCGGCACGCGTCCACCTCCCGTGCGTTGAGTTTGGGATTAGTCTATCGGAACAGGCGCTTGAGCACTGTTGAAATCCGCCGCGAAAAAACAGGGACGTTCGACACGAAACGCTAAATCCGCGCGGCGGCGGCGCGCAAAAGGAGGAGCAATTCTTTCTTTTCTTTTTTGCGTTGTTGCGGTATAATACAAACTGGTTTTCTGTAATTCAGCGATATCGAGGGATTAACAATGGAAAAAGCGCTTTACCTTGGGAACGAAGCCATTGCCCGGGGCGCATGGGAGGCTGGCGTCCGCGTCGTCTCCAGCTATCCCGGCACGCCGTCAACCGAGATCACCGAGGCGGCGTCAACCTATCCGGAAATTAATAGCGAATGGGCGACGAATGAAAAAGTGGCGATGGAGGTTGCCTTTGGCGCGGCGATGGGCGGCGCCCGGGCAATGACGTGCATGAAGCATGTCGGCCTCAACGTTGCAGCCGACCCGTTTTTTACGGCGGCGTATACGGGCATCCGCGCGGGGCTTGTCGCCGTCGTTGCGGACGATCCGTTTATGTTTTCCTCACAAAACGAGCAGGACAGCCGCTTTTACGGCCGCAGCGCGCATGTGCCCGTGCTGGAACCGGCGGATGCGCAGGAATGCAAGGATTTTGTGAAACTGGCTTTCGCCCTGTCCGAAGAATATGACACGCCGGTGCTCGTGCGCGTGACGACGCGCGTAGCCCATGCGCGCTCGCTGGTAACGCTGGAGGCGCGCCAGGAGAGGGACGTCCTCCCCTATGAAAAGGACGTGCGCAAATATGTGATGATGCCCGGGAACGCCCGGGGCCGCCATGTGTTTGTGGAGCAAAGGGAAAAGAAACTGGCCGAAGCTTCCAACAAAATGGAGATTAACCGCGCAGAATACCGCGATTTGAGCATTGGTGTGGTGTGCGAAGGCGCGTGCTATCAGTATGTCCGCGAGGCGATGCCGGAGGCGTCCACGTTTAAGGTGGGCATGTGCTATCCGCTTGCGATTGAGGCGGTGCGCGAATTTGCCGAAAAAGTCGAACGGCTTGTCGTCATTGAGGAGCTGGAACCGTTCCTGGAAAACCAGCTGAAGGCGCACGGCGTCGCCTGCACGGGCAAGGAAATGACCGGGCTGCAGGGCGAGCTGGATGTCAAAAAGGTGCGCGAAATCCTTACGGGGAAAAAGGCGGACCTGCCGCAGTTTCCGGCAATGCCGGGCCGGCCGCCGGCCCTGTGCCCCGGCTGCCCGCACCGCGTGACGTTCCAGCAGCTGAAAAAGCATGGATATACCGTCTTTGGCGATATCGGCTGCTATACGCTCGGGGCGCTGCCGCCGCTGAGCGCGCTGGATGCGTCGCTGTGCATGGGCGCGTCCATCGGCATGGCGTTCGGTGCGGAAAAGGCGCACGGCAAGGCGTTCAGCCGGCATGCCGTGGCCGTCATCGGCGATTCGACGTTCCTGCATTCGGGCATCACGCCGCTGATCGACGCCTGCTATAACGGGGGCACCATTACCGTGCTCATCCTTGACAACCGCATCACCGGTATGACGGGCCATCAGGAGAATCCGGCCAGCGGCTATGACATTCACGGCAATCCCGCCCCGCAGATCGACCTGGAGGCGCTTTGCCGTGCGTGCGGCGCTGCCAGCGTGCGCACGGTGGATCCGTTTGACGTCAAGGCGCTCGATGCGGCGCTGGAGGAAGAGACGGCGCGCGAGGCGGTTTCGGTCATCGTTGTCAAGCGGGCGTGCGTCCTGCTCAAGCGCGGAGGGGAAAAGAAATGAAAAAAGACATTATCATTGTCGGCGTCGGCGGCCAGGGGATTTTGCTCGCCAGCCGCGTGCTTGGAAAGCTCGCCCTGGAGGCGGGGCTGGATATCAAGGTCAGCGAGGTGCACGGCATGTCGCAGCGCGGCGGCGATGTGATCACGCACGTGCGCGTGGGAGAAAAGGTGCTCTCGCCGCTGGTGACGGAGGGCGAGGCGGATACGATTCTGGCTTTTGAGCTGCTGGAGGCGGCCCGGGCGCTGCCGTTTTTGAAAAAAGGCGGCAGGATCGTTGTCAACAGCCAGAAGATCGAGCCGGTGACGGTGAAGATCGGCGCGGCGGAATATCCGCAAAACCTGGAGGCGCTATTGGAAGCGCATGGGAAGGTGTTTGCGTTTGACGCGCGCGAGGTGGCCATGCATAACGACGCGCCCAAATCGGTTAATATTGTACTGCTGGGGGCGTATGCGGCGGGAGAAACCTTCCCGCAGGAAGCATGGCTCAAAGCGGTGGAGGCATGCGTGCCGCCTAAAACAGTGGAAGCAAACCGCCGCGCGTTCCTGGCCGGCTGGGCGCTTGTGAAACAGGGAGAATAAAAGGGCTGGCGTGGCGAACGCCGGCGGGCGGCACAGGGTATCGCCTATGCCGCCCAGAGCGTTTGCCGCGCGGAAAGCCTGTTTTTCTGGAGGCCGGTGAGATGAAGCGGTTTCGGCATACGCGCTTGGAGATCGACCTGGGCGTGATTGCGCAAAACGTCCGCCTGCTGCGGGCAAAAACCCCGGCGCATGCAAAGCTGATGGCTGTCGTCAAGGCGGATGCATACGGGCATGGCGCTACGGCGGTTTCGCAGACAGCCGTTGCAAACGGCGCGGAGTACCTTGCTGTCGCCATCCCGGAGGAGGGCGTCATCCTGCGCGAGGCAGGCGTGACGGCGCCCGTGCTCGTGCTGGGCGGCGTCAACGCCGACGGCGCGGAGGCGGCCGTCGCCTACGGCCTGACCCAAACGGTGTTTGATGCGCGTGCGGTGGAGTTTTTGCAGCAGGCGGCGCAAAAATACGGAAAGACCGTCGGCGTGCATTTGAAAATTGACTCCGGCATGGGCCGCATCGGCGTGCGGTCGCGCCAGGAAGCCAAGCAGGTGCTCGCGGCGCTGGAGAAGGCGCCGCGCGTTGCGCTCACAGGGGCGTACACCCATTTTGCCACCGCAGACGAGGCCGATGATTCGTTTGTCTTTGAACAGCACGAGCGGTTTGCCGGCCTGGTAGAGGAAGCGTGCCGGGAGCATGCGGGATTGCTGCTGCATTGCCTTAACAGCGCGGCGATGCTGCGCTGCCCGCAGTTTGCGCATGACATGGTGCGCGCGGGGATTGCGCTGTATGAAGATCCGCACCTTCCCGGCGGCGAGGGAGCAGGGCTGCACGAGGCCATGCGCTGGGTGACGGAGGGCGTGCACGTCAAGACGATAGAGCCGGGCGAAACGGTCGGCTATGGGCGCACGTTCCGGGCGCAGCGGCCCACGCGGGTGATGACCATTGAGATTGGCTATGCCGACGGTTACCCGCGGGCGCTGGGCAATACGGCGTATGCGCTTGTGCGCGGACGCCGCGCGCCGGTGATCGGCCGCGTATGCATGGACCAAGCGATGCTCGATGTGACGGAGATTCCCGGCGCATGCGCGGGCGACGAAGTCGTTTTGCTCGGCACACAGGGAGACGAGCGGATTTCCGTGCGGGAGCTGGCCGAATGGATGGGCGTGATCGATTACGAGGTCATGCTTTCGCCGACGGCGCGCGTGCCAAAGGTGTACGTGTGACGCCGCAGGAGATTGCGGCGCTGCGCGCCGGGCTGCGCAAAGCCCGCGCGGCTGTCCCCCGGGAGCAGCGGTTGGCCATGTCGCGGCAAATCGAAGCCTGCCTGGCGGGCTGGGATGTTTTTTTGCGTGCGCGCACGGTGCTCGCCTACCGGCCGGTGGGAAGCGAGGCGGGAACGGATGCGTTGGCACAGTGCGTGCTGGACGCGGGCAAGCAGCTGCTGCTGCCGCGCTGCCTGAAAAAAGGATGGATGGAAGCGGTGCGCGTGGCGCGCCTGGACGGGCTGTGCCCCGATGTATACGGCATTCCGGCGCCGCCGCCAAACGTACCTGCCGCCAGAGCGGAGGAGATTGACCTGCTGTTGGTGCCGGGCGTTGCCTTTGACGAAAGGGGTGGCAGGCTTGGCCAAGGGGGCGGATGCTATGACCGCTTTTTGCCGCGCTGCGCGGGCGTGATCACGGGCGTTGCCTTCAGCATGCAGGTAGTGGAACGCTTGCCGCTGCGCGCGCATGACGTGCGGATGGATGCGCTGCTGACGGAGCGCGGGATTATGTGCTTTGGCGGGAGAGCGCCGCTAGGTTTGTAAAAAAACAGGAGGAAACGGCGTTGAAAAAGGGACGGGGCAATCAGATTGTCCGCATGGCGCTGGGCGTGCTGGGCTATGAGGCGGCGTTTGGCGTGTTTGGTTTTTTGATGATGCCGCTGGCGACGGATGCGGCGGCAGGCGTGCGCATCGGCGTGTCGGCGCTGGTGATTGCAGGCGCATGGGCGCTGGTATTCTTTGGCGCGGCGGTTCGGGGCGAGCGCGATTGCGCCGTTTCTCAAATGCTGGACAAGCTGCGTGCGCAGGGGATGCAGGAAAAAGCGCGCAGCGAAGAGAACAAGCGCTTCTGGCGGATGAAAGCCGTCTGGGCGGCGCTGCTGGGCGGTGCGCCGCTGTTGCTGGTGGCTGTCTTTGTGGCGGTGACGGCGCAGCCGTATGTTTACGCGCTGCAGGGAACCCCCACATGGATGAGCTCGTATTTAGCCCGGCCGGAAATCGGCGACGCGCTTGCCTATCTGGGCGATACGAGCGTGTCGGTGGGCGTGCAGGATTACGCCACCGTCGCCGTGCGTTTTTTCCTGTTTGCTTATGTGAGCCTGTTTGGCACGATGAGCGATGCCGCGTCGCTGTTGTTTGATAGGCTATGCCCTATTTTGACGCTGCTGCTGCCCGCCGTGTATGCAATTGGGTATCAGTTTGGTCCGGTGCGCCGGGCGAAAGCCGTCCGGATGATCGAGGAGGCCAAGCGCCGTCCGCGCAAGCGGCTCAAGAAGGAGGCGCGCAACCGCCTTGCGGGCAAAGGCCCGGAGAAAAAAGAGTTGATTTGAGCGGTGGCCGCTCTGTGGCGGCGCGATAGCGCCCCGTTTGCCGTTTTTGTCCCGATGAACGCCCGTAGTACTTTTAACGATTGAGGAGGAAAAAGCAATGTCCAAAATGTTTGAAGTGGCCAAGGAACAATATGCTTCTCTCGGCGTGGATGTCGAGAAGGCGCTGGAAGTGCTTGCAAAAACACCGATTTCCATCCACTGCTGGCAAGGGGACGACGTGCTCGGATTTGAAGGCGGCGGCGAGCTAACCGGCGGTATCCAGGCAACGGGCAATTACCCCGGGCGCGCGCGCAACATTGACGAGCTGCGCAGCGATATCGAAAAGGTGCTCTCTTTTGTGCCGGGCACGAGCAAGGTGAACCTGCACGCCAATTACCTCGACAGCAAGACGCCCGTCTCCCGCGATGCGCTGCGGCCGGAACATTTCGCTTCGTGGGTGGAGTGGGCCAATGAGCATGGCGTCGGGCTCGACTTTAACACGACGTTCTTTTCCTCCCCGCTGAGCGAGAAAGGCTCGCTGACCAATCCGGACGAAGGGCTGCGCGCGTTCTGGATCCGCCATGCGAAATGCGTGCGCGAGATTGCCGAATATTTCGGCCGTGCAACGGGCAAAACGTGCGTCGTCAACCATTGGATCCATGACGGCGAAAAGGAAGTGCCGATCGATACCGTCGGCCCCCGCATGCGCCTGATCGATAGCCTTAACCAGATTTTCACTGAGAAAAAGGACAAGCGGCTCATGCGCGACGCCGTCGAGTCCAAGCTCTTTGGCATCGGCAGCGAGAGCTATGTCCCCGGTTCCCATGATTTTTACTGGGCGTACGTGCTGCTGCACCCCGAAATCATGCTGACGATGGACGCAGGCCATTACCATCCGACGGAGCTGATTTCTTCCAAGATCAGCACGGTGCTCTGCTTTGCGGAGAACCTGCTGCTGCATGTGAGCCGCCCCGTCCGCTGGGACAGCGACCATGTTGTGCTGCTCGATGACGAAACGCGGCAGATTATGCGCGAAGTCGTCCGTGCCGGCGCGCTCTCGCGTGTTTATCTTGCGCTGGATTATTTCGACGCTTCCATCAACCGCGTTATCGCTTGGACGGTTGGCGCGCGCAATGCGCGCAAGGCGCTGCTCGCCGCGCTGCTGGAGCCGGTGGCCTTGCTGAAAAAATTGGAGGCCGAAGGGGACAACAGCTCCCGCCTGGCCATCCAGCAAGAGCTGCTTACCATGCCCATGGGCGCTGTTTGGGACGAATTCTGCGAACGTTGCAATGTGCCTGTGGCATTAAAATGGGTGGAGGAAGCCAAAAAATACGAACAAGAAGTAGCTATGAAAAGATAATGTTCGTTTTATGAAAAAATACTGAAAACAGGCCAAAAAATCTCAAAAAGCTATTGACAAAAAAGGTATTTTGATGTAAACTGATCAGGCACCGCAAAACGGGGGTGGTTTTCCGAGAGGACAACCTCCCCTGCAATGCGAGA
>DVLH01000085.1 GCA_018715585.1 Candidatus Aphodomonas merdavium | reverse complement strand
CAGCCAAACAAGCAAACAAGTCAAAAAGAGGCAAACTGTCCTTTTTGTAGCCAACAAACTTGACCCTTCCTTTCTTTTCCCAACGGCACAGCGCGGATTGTCTATGATATAATTATAACGATAGCGCTGTTTGGCCACAATCGGGAAAATAAATAAAAAAATTGCCCGGCCGTCATCCGGAATCAACCGGCAACGGCACGGGCAGCCAGGCAGCGCCTGCCTTTTGCTACTCCATTTTGTCAAGCACGCTGTCAAACCCCTGGGCGACGTCGCTCAGGTTCTTCGCACCCGCAATCTGATCCGCAACGCTCTGAATCTGCGCTACAATCTCCGGATCGTGCGTGACGGCGACGCGCTCAACGCTCGGCGCGACGGACTGGATGCGCGCGCTGACCATATCGCGGATGCGGTCGGTCATCTCACCCTGATACTGCTTGTCAAACGTCACGCCCGCAAGGCACGTATTGCCCATGATAGCCGTAACGCAGCCGTCAATCTCGCTCACCTGCGCCGCAGCGGCGTTTGCTTTTTGCGAAAGCGCCGCGCTTTCCGTCGCCGTCATGGCGGCGGTCATTGCCGCGTTGTCGCCATTCATGGCGCCCGTAGCGGTGGGCGTTGCGCCCATGGTCGCCGCAGGCATGGTCATCGTCGGTGCGGGCGTGCTCGTCGCGCCGTTCATCATGGAGCATGCCGTCATGGAAGCGCCTACGCACAGCGCGGCAAGAATCAAGCCAATCTTTTTCAATTTCATTTCCGTTGCCCCCTTTCGCGCATATTGTGCGCAAAAAAGCGGCAATTAAACATGCGCCGGCGGCAAAAATCAACGCTTAGCGTGATTTCATATAAAACGAGCATCCGCCGATAAATTCGCGCAAAATGGCCGTCGGCCCCAGCTCGCTTTCGCAATCCGCCGAGCGGAAATAATCCAGGAATTTGACCATGCGGCGCGCGGTCGTAAAATACGGGCTGCTCTCGTCAATGGCGGCCAAACCGGGGTAAGCGTATTTCTTCAGCACCGCAGGCTCATAGGCAAGGGCGGAGTTGAACATGACGTTGGCATGTTCCTGATAGGGGATGATGTACTTTTCCTCCCCGCGCCGCACGGAAGGCCACATCTCCAGCGTTTCCTCAAAGGGAGAACCGCGGAACTGCTTGTCGCGCACGAGACGGCGCAGCAGGCGGATATCCGTCGTGCGGATGCGGTTGTGATCGTCCAGGTTGAGCGTCGTCAGCGGGCTGATGTAGATGCGAAACGCCGCATCCTCCGGCATGCCCTCGGCAATGCGCGGGTTCAGGCCATGAATGCCTTCGATGAGCAACGGCTGATCCTCCCCCACCTGCAGCGGCTTTCCCTCTGCGTGGCGCGTGTTCGTTTTAAAGCTAAAGCGCGGCACCTCCACGCGCTCGCCTCGCAGCAGCGCCGCGAGCTGCTTGTTTAAAAGATCAATATCCAGCGCATCCAGGCATTCCAGATCCGGCTTGCCGTCCGCGTCCAGCGGCACGTCGGGAAGATTCTTATAATAGTTATCCAGCGAGAGCATAAACGGGCGCAGGCGGTTGACGCGCAGCTGCACGGCCAAGCGATGGGTAAACGTCGTCTTGCCGGAGGAAGACGGCCCCGCAATAAACACGACGCGCGCGCTGCGCTGGGCAATTTTGTCGGCAATGGCGGCGATGGATTTTTCCTGTAGCGCTTCGTTGACGCGCACAAACTCGGGCAAATCACCCCGCGCAATCATCTCGTTAAGGTCGGCCACGTTCGTGCATTCCAGGATGCTCAGCCACTCCGCATTCTCCTGGAAAGCGCTCATCATCTGCGGCCGCTCCACATAGGGCGCGGGATGCGCCGGATCGGCTGGAGAAGGCATTTGCAGCACAAGCCCCGGCTCCCTATGCAAAAGCGCAAACGCCGCCAAATGCCCCGTCGAAGGCAGCATATCACCGTAAAAGTATTCGTACATCCCGCCGCACTCATAAATATCAAAAAAGGCATAAGGGCGGTAGCGCAGCAGGCGCACTTTATCCATTTGCCCTTCGCGTTCAAAATAGCGGATGGCCTCCTCGCGCTTCCACCGGTGGCGCACAAACGGAAGATCCGCCCGGCAAACGGCGCGCATCTCTTCTTCAATCCGCGCAACGATTTCGTCCGTCAGCGCAACGTTCGTCTGCGCAAAAATGCCGTATCCCACGCTGTGCTCGATGCGCACGCTTGCGCCGGGCAGCACGCGGCGCACGGCCAGCAGCAGCACAAAGCGCAGCGAACGCTCGTATACGCGCCGTCCTTCTTCATGCGTATAATCCAAAATGACAAGCTCGCAGTCCTTTTCCGGCGCCCAGTTGAGCGGACGAATACGGCCGTAGATGCTGGCGGCGATGGGACGGGGCTGACGCTCGGGAAAAAGCGCATCAAACGCCTGCCCTGCCGTCGTTCCCATAGGAAAATCCTGCTGCCGGTCCTCTACCATAATGCGGATTTTTTCCATTGTCTTTCCCCTTTCTCCGCCGTGCGG
>DVLH01000084.1 GCA_018715585.1 Candidatus Aphodomonas merdavium | reverse complement strand
TCCCAGAGAACCATAAAACAGCAGTGTTTCATCTACATTGTGAATTGTAATCATGGCAATCACCCTATGCGGAAATGGCACATCCTTTTCTGTTTGGGCACGATTTTAGTTAGCAATATCTAACTATCGGGATAAAGTATATCAGAGAAACCGCTTAAAATCAAGGGGTTCCCGAACAGCAGGGGAGCATGGCGTTGTGGTTTAGGCACCGTAAGGACGCTTGACGGAAAGCAGGAGGTATTGCATAATATCAGTTGGTTAGCACGAACTAACCAACGGGAATCACTTGTCTTTCCGAACAGTGAGGCTGAAGGGCAGAGAAAAGGGGAACTGTGGCAGGGACAAAGAAAAACGCTGTCCTGCGGGTATTCCAAACCGCACAGTGCAGCTCAGCACGATATATCATTGGCGTAGTTTGCTCCTCTGTCAGCATACTGCTGTCGGGCGTTCCGTTCTATACGATCTACCAGATCGTCCGCATCTTTCTGGAAGCGTCCTTAAACGATACAGCAGTAGACGTGTCTGCTGCATGGCTGTGGGCGGGAATTACGCTGGCAAGCATTGTCATTGGCATAGTGCTTTCGATCATCGGCAGTTTTGTGTGCCATTCCTGCGCCTTTGGCGCGCTTTATGACCTGCGTATGAGCATCTTGAATCACATGGGCAGGCTGAATCTGGGCTTCTTCACGGGCGGACAGTCCGGCGCGGTGCAAAAGACCATGAATGATAACATCGAAAAAATGGAAAATATGATCGCCCACGATGTGTCAAATCTCATAGGAGCCGGCCTTTTGCTGGTTTCGCTGTCGGTACTGCTGTTTTCCATCAACGTGCCGCTTGCCGTGGCGATTGTTGCCGCATTGACGCTCGCGTTTATCATTCAGTTTTCGGCTTTTGGAGGGAAGCGGGGGCAGAAGATTTGGACGGATCTCAACCGTTCTTCCACAGAACTGGACGCGGCATTTTCAGAGTATGTGTCCGGAATGGAGGAAGAAAAAATCTTCGGAAAGCCTGAGGCAGCGGCTTTACGGCTCACCGGTTTGATAGAGAAAAACCGGAAAAGCCTGATGGCCTACCTGAAAAGAGTTACGCCCATTTACGGAGCCTACAAAACGATCACGCTTTCTGTACTGGCCTTTCTTTTGGCTGTGGGATGTGTGCTGCTGTATCTGAATCCCGGCGATCACGGCCTGATGATGGAGCTGTTGATGTTTCTGATCGTCGGCCCGGCAGTCATCAGCCCGCTGATGGAATTGGTGGAGTTTGGCGCAGACCTTCGAAATCTGGCTGTGCGGATGGATCAGATCGAGGACGTTATGAAGATGGAGCCGATGGCGGAAGGCGCGTTTGATACCCCGCCGGTTTCTGCGGAGCTTGCTTTTCAGGATGTGAGTTTTTCCTACCAAAAAGCGGCTGACCCCCTGCGCCGCATGGCGCTGGAACATGTCACAATGCACATTCCGGCCGGTTCTTTCGCGGCCCTGGTGGGCCCGTCGGGCGGCGGAAAATCCACAGCCGGGCAGCTGCTGGCAAGGTTTTGGGACGTGGAAAGCGGCAGCATCTCGATCGGCGGAAGGGATATACGGGACTATTCCACCGGGGCCCTTATGGATGCGGTCGCCTTTGTGTTCCAGGATACCTATCTGTTTGCCGAGAGCGCGTATGACAATATCGCCATGCACCGGGCTGTGACCCGCGAGGAGGTGGAGCGGGCCGCAAAGGCCGCGCGCTGCCACGATTTCATTCAGGCATTGCCGAAGGGCTATCACACCAAATTGGGCGACGGCGGGCACAAATTATCCGGCGGAGAAGCGCAGCGCATTGCCATTGCAAGAGCGATGCTGAAAAACGCCCCGATCGTCGTGCTGGATGAAGCGATGGCCTTTGCGGACGCGGAGAATGAGTTGGCGCTGCGGGAAGGGATGGCGGAATTGCTGAAAGGAAAAACCGTCCTGATGATCGCGCATCGCCTCTACTCCATCCAGGATGCGGATATGATTTTTGTTCTGGAAGGCGGAAAGCTGAAAGAACAGGGAACACACCGGGAACTGCTGCAAAAGGACGGCCTGTATGCCCATCTGTGGGACATTCAAAACGAAACCGACAACTGGCGGATGAAGGGAGGCGCGGCGCATGCTTGAGATCATCCGGCAATTCACCTTTCATCGGCCGAAGGAAATCTTTCAGCCCACCGTCTGGCTGTTTCTTTCGCAGGCGTGCAGTATGCTTCCGGCTGTTTTAGCGTATATGGCGATCTATACGCTGGGGCAGGCTTTTGTGCCGCCCTACGCATTGGATGTACAGCTCCTTATCACGCTTGCCGCCACAGGTTTGGGCTACATCCTGCTGCAATATGCGGTGGAGCTGGTTTCCTACTACTTCACCTATGGGCGCGCCTACAGCGATACGGCGAAAAAACGAGTGGCATATATCCAAAAGCTGCGCCGCCAGCCGCTGGGATTCTTTTCATCCAAGGAATCGGGGGAGCTGATCAGTTCCTTTGCAAACGATTTTGCAAACGTGGAATACGCGCTCTGCTACTGGCTGCCCTATCCCATTGGCGTGGGGGCGCTGCTGGCGATTTCCCTTGTATGGATTTGCGTTTATGACTGGCGCATGGGCCTCGCCATGTTTGGCATGCTGCCGGTTTGCGCGGCGCTCATGTTCGGGATTGCCCGAATCAAGGAAACGCACAGCCGGCAGGTCATGGAGGCGAAAGCCCATGCGGCCACGCAAATCAATGAATATCTCCATGGCATGAAAGACCTGAAGGCGTACCACCGCACAGGGGCCGGCTTTCATGCTCTGAAAACGGCCATGCGGAAATTGCGGGATGAGTCGCTAAAAGAAGAAGCGGTTGCGGGCAGCTTGTCCGCCCTGTGCTCTTCTTTGGTAAAGTTCATTGTTCCCATTACTGCTGCGGCTGGGCTTTATCTGCTGGTCGGCGGCACGCTGTCCGTTTTGGATTTTGCAGGCTTTCTTGTTTTGGCGACCAAGCTGGCAGATGCGGAGTTGATGATCGTCGCCAGCATATCCGCGCTGCGCGGGATGCTTCCTTCCGGCGAGCGGCTGGACAGGGTGATGACAACAGACGAACCGCCCGGTACTGAAAAGATTGAAAAAGGCGCTTCTTATCGGTTTGAAAACGTATCCTTTGGATATGGGGCGGACGCAGACGTCATAAAGGATGTCTCTTTCACCACCCCGGCCGGCTCGCTTACGGCTCTGGTAGGCCCATCGGGAAGCGGAAAATCCACCCTGCTCCGCCTGATGGCGCGGTTTTGGGAGTATCAGGCCGGACAGATCCGAATGGATGGCAGGGATATAAAACAAATCCAACCGGACAGCCTGCTTTCCCACATCTCCATGGTCATGCAGAACGCCTATTTGTTCCGGGGAACCATTCGGGATAATCTTTGTTTTGGCAATGAGAGCATTGCGGAGGAACAGATGATAGAGGCGTGCAGGCAGGCCCGCTGCCATGATTTTATCGCTGCGCTGCCGGAAGGATATGACACGGTTGTCGGGGAAGGCGGCGCGACGCTCTCCGGCGGTGAGCGCCAGAGGATTTCTCTTGCCCGGGCATTCCTAAAAGACGTACCGATTCTTCTGCTGGATGAGCCAACCGCTTCTTTGGATGCGGATAATGAGGCCATGGTGCAAAAAGCGTTGGACGAGATTTCCAAAGAGCGCACGGTCATTATGATTGCGCACCGGTTAAAAACCGTGCGCGGCGCCGATCAAATCCTCGTATTGCAGGATGGGAAGATCGTACAAAAAGGAACCCATACCCAGCTTG
>DVLH01000014.1 GCA_018715585.1 Candidatus Aphodomonas merdavium | reverse complement strand
CGTCTGGCCGGGCGCGACGAGCCTGGAGCCGCTGGGCACGGTGTTTATCAACATGATGTTCTGCGTCGTGGTGCCGATGGTGTTTGTTTCCATTTCCTCCGCCATCGCCAACATGGCCAGCCCCAAGCGCGCGGGCAAGATCATGGGCGTGACGGTGCTGACGTTCATGGTGACGGCAGCCATCGCCGCGCTGATGATGTACATCGTCGTGCGCATCGTGCCGATTGTGACGGGCCAGTACTCTGAAGTTTCGGGCGAGGTCGGCAGCGTGAGCGCGGCCGATATGATCGTCAACTTCTTCACCGTGCCGGACTTTACGGACCTGTGGAGCCGCAAGGCGATGCTGCCGCTGATCGTGGCCGCCGTCATCTTTGGCTTTGGCGTGCAGCTCTCGGGCGGTTCGCAGACGCCTGTGGCGAAGCTGCTTTCCAACCTGACGGACTGCATCATGAAGGTTGTCAAGCTCATCACCTATTATGCGCCGATTGGCTTCTTCGGGTTCTTTGCATACCTGGTGGCCAGCTACGGCCCGCAGCTCATCGGCGACTATTCGCGCACGCTGTTGGTATACTATGTGATGTGCTTTGTGTATATGTTCATTGCTTTCCCGGTTTATGCGCGCTTTGGCGGCGGCAAGGGCGGCGCAAAGGTGATGTTCAAGCACCTGTTCTATCCTGCCGTGACGGCGTTTGGCACGTGCTCGTCCGTGGCGACGATCCCCACCAACGTCGAGGAGGCGCAGGAGACGGGCATTTCCAAGGACGTTTCCGATATCGTGCTGCCCATGGGCGCGACGATGCACATGGACGGATCGGCCATGTCGGCCATCATCAAGGTGGCGTTCCTCTTTGGGATTTTCGGTATTGATTTCACCAGCGGCAAGGCGATTCTGGCGATTATCGTGGCGGTGTTCTCTTCCGTGGCGATGAGCGGAATCCCCGGCGGCGGCGGTGTGGGCGAGCTGGTGCTCTGCTCCATCTTCTTCCCGGACCAGATGGCTATTGCCTATCCGATCGCCATTGCGCTGGGCAACCTGGTTGACCCGCCCGCAACGATGGTCAACGCCGCCGGCGACTATGTCGTCTCCTTCATCGTCTCCCGCTATGTGGACGGCAAGGATTGGCTGCAAAAAGTGCTGGCAAAGAAAGAACAGGCGTAACGCTTGCCATATCGGTGCAAAAAGCCCGGCATCTGCCGGGCTTTCGGTTTGTGGAAAAAGGCTGCCTGCGGCGTCTTACCGAACGTTTGATGCTGCTTTCCGTCCCTATTGGGCTTCCGGGCGGAAAACAGCGCAAGGAAAGCTGGTACGGCGTGGCTTCCGCCCTGCCGTGCATGTCGCCGGGCTGCACGGGGCTGCACCCCCCAGGCCCCCGGAAGGGTTTTGACAGCTTAAAAGCCCGGCATTTGCCGGGCTTTTTTGTGGTTTACAGCGCTATTGGCGCGCATGGCATAATGAAAACGGATCTGCGGCGCCCTGCTCCAGCGCGAGCAGCGCCGCCTTTTTCTCCAGCCCGCCGGCGTATCCCGTGAGCTTGCCGTTGCAGCCTGTCACCCGGTGGCAGGGGATGATGATGGCAATCGGGTTGACATGGAGCGCCATGCCGACGGCGCGCGCGGCGCGCGGACGGCCGATGCGGGCGGCCAGCTCGCCGTAGGTGCACGTGCATCCATAGGGGATCTCGCCAAGCGCGCGCCAGACATCCAGCTGAAACGGCGTACCTTCCGGGCGCAGCGGGAGCGAAAAGGCGCGGAGCTGCCCGGCAAAATAGGCGTGCAGCTGGCGCTCGGCTTCCGAAAGCAGCGGACAGGGGCCGCCCTGCGCCACGGCGCGCTGCGGCGCGGAGCCTTGCGGCAGGAAAGAAAGGCGCACCAACGCCCCCTCCCGCGCAGCCGCCTGCAGAAGGCCGATGGGCGTTGCAAAAACGGCGAGGCAATCCCACGTCAGAGCTGTTTGATCAACCATTGCGTCCCGTCCGTCGTACAAACGATCGTCCCCTCCGTCGTCAGCATCCATTCCACGCCGCGCGCCTCCAGCCGGCCGATCTGCTCTTCCACCGCCTCATTGCCGCGGACGTTGGAAATGGTGGCGAGCTTCGGCTGCACGGCGTCATGAAACTCGAGCGTGTAGGATGCCATGCCATGGTGCGGCATTTTCAGAATGTCTGCCTGGAGCATCGTCCCCAGCTCCTCCGCCAGCGCCTTTTGCGCATGGGATCCGATATCGGCGGCCAGGAGGATGGCGCTGTTGCCAAAGCTCACGCGCGCAATCATGGAGCGGTTGTTGATGAGCGCGTCCGGGTTCTGCCATTGGAAAAACTGGATTGTCGCGCCGCCAAAGTCCATTTTGTCCAGGTGGCCGACGATGTGGATGGGTATGTCCTTCTCTTCCATGATGCCGTGGATGATTTCCAGATAATCCGCGCCTTCTCCGCCATAGTTTTCATACAGCGTCGGTTCAAGAAACACGCCCACTTCCACCGCTTCCAGCACCGCGGCAAACCCCTGAATATGGTCGCCGTGCGGGTGGGAAAACATGGCAAAATCGAGCTTTGTAATCCCTAACTCGTCCAGATAGCGCAAAATGCGGTCCGACTCGCTGTAGTTTCCCGCATCCAGGAGCATGGATTTTCCGCCTTTGACGAGCAGGATACTGTCCGCAGAGGCGACGTTGAGCAGATGGACTTCCAGCGGCTCCTGAGCGTCGGGGTCGGACGTGGGCTGCGGTTGGGCGTCTGGAGCGTGGGTGGATTCAACCATTTCTTCCTCTGCTCCGGAAAACGAAAAAAAGACTTCCTCGCCATAACCGGCGGGGGAATAGCATAGCAAAAGAAAAACGATCAGCAAGCGCCGGATTGCCCTTGTCATGGAACACCTCGCTTTAACCGCAAAAGATAAACAATTATACCATGGATTGCCAGAAAAAGCAAAAATTACTCACAAGTGGCGCAAGAAAATGGCATAGGACTTTCTTTTTTGTGTGGATTCTGTTACAATACCGCCGACTGGAGGGAGGGTTCTGATTTTGTATACCATTGCTGTGGATGCGATGGGCGGCGATCATGCACCGGAGGTTCCCGTCAAAGGGAGCTTGGAAGCGCTGCGCGCTTTTGACGATGTGTGCATTCGCCTGTTTGGACGCAAGGAAGCCATTGAGCCGCTGCTGGCGGGGGAAACCTATGACAGTGCGCGGCTGGAAGTTTTAGACGCGCGCGAGGAAATCAGCAACGACGAAGCGCCGATGCTGGCCGTGCGCCATAAAAAAGATGCGTCGCTTGTGCGCGCGGCGCTGGATGTGCGCGAGGGCAACGCGGATGCGCTGATTTCCGCGGGCTCAACGGGCGCCATCCTCGCCTGCGGCATGTTGCGCATCGGCCGCATTAACGGCATAGACAGGCCGGCGCTTGCGGCCGTCGTGCCCACGACCGCGAGCGTTCCCGCCGTTTTGTTGGACGCGGGCGCAAACGTCGATTGCCGCCCGGAATATCTCGTGCGCTTTGCGCAGATGGGCGACATTTACGCGCGGCAGGTGCTCGGCATTGAATCGCCCCGCGTGGCGCTGCTCAACATTGGCGAGGAAGAGGAAAAAGGAAACCAGCTGACGAAAGCTACCTATCCGCTGCTAAAGGCGTGCGGCGTGCGTTTTACGGGAAACGTGGAAGCGCGCGGCGTGCTCAACGGCGGAGCGGATGTCATCGTCTGTGACGGATATCACGGCAACCTTGTCATCAAGGGCAGCGAAGGCGCAATTGCTGCGCTCTTTACGCTGCTCAAGCGCGAGCTGAGCGCAAGCTTCCAAAGCAAGGTGGGCGCTTTGTTGCTGCGCAGTGCGTTCCGCCGCGTAAAAAAGACGCTGGATGTCAATGAGGTTGGCGGCGCGCCGATGCTCGGCGTGCGCGGCGCTGTCGTCAAGGCGCACGGCAACTCGAACGTGCGCGCTTTTTTCTGTGCCATCCGCCAAGCAAGGCTGATGGCTGCCGGTGAGGTCGTGAACATCATCCAAAAAGTAAGCGCTTGTGAAAAACAGCA
>DVLH01000083.1 GCA_018715585.1 Candidatus Aphodomonas merdavium | reverse complement strand
GTTGATACGCTTAAGCGTTCAGCAAAAACGCGCGGTATGCCTTTGCGGCCTCGTACACGTCAGCCTTGTTGACGATCTCCCAAGGTGCGTGCATGGAGAGCACCGGCACGCCGCTGTCGATGACTTCCATGCCATAAAGCGCGCAGATATAGGCAATGGTTCCGCCGCCGCCAACGTCCACACGGCCAAGCTCCGCCGTCTGGAAGTGGACGTTCGCATCGTCCATCACCCGGCGCAGGCGGCCAATGAACTCGGCGTTGGCATCGTTGGAGCCGCTCTTTCCACGCCTTCCGGTAAATTTGTTAAAGCAAACGCCTTTGCCAAGATATGCGGCATTCTTCTTTTCAAAGACGGAAGCAAAGTTGGGATCAAACCCGGCGCTGACGTCGCAGGAGAGCATGCGGCTGTTGCGAAGCGCGCGGCGCAGGCGGATCTCGCCCGTTTCCCCACAAAGGACCATCAGTTCGGCCAGCGCGTTTTCAAAGAACCGGCTTTGCATGCCCGTGGCGCCGACGCTGCCGACCTCCTCCTTATCCGCCAGCACACAGCAGCACGTGCGCTGCGGAACCGCATCAAGGCCGAACATGGCCTCAACCTGGGCAAAAGCGCACACGCGGTCGTCATGGCCGTATCCCAGCAGCATGCTGCGGTCAAACCCAAGCTCGCGGCAGCGGCCGGCAGGGACAACCTCCATCTCCGCCGAGAGGAAATCCTCTTCTTCCACGCCGTAGCGCTCTTTCAGCAGCGCAAGCACGCCCGCTTTGACCTTGTCCTTTTCCGCGCCTTGAAGCGGCTTTCCGCCGACGATCAGGTTCAGTTCCTCGCCTTCGATCACGACGGAAGCTTTTTTCTCCATTTGGTCCTGGGCCAAATGAATGAGCAGGTCGCTGATGGTGAAAACGGGGTCATCCTCCTTTTCGCCCACGGCGATTGTCACGCACGTCCCGTCTTTTTTCGCCACGACGCCGTGCAGCGCCAGCGGCAGGGCCACCCATTGATATTTCTTGATGCCGCCGTAATAATGCGTATCCAGATACGCCATGCCGCCGTCCTCATAGAGCGGGTTCTGCTTGACGTCCAGGCGCGGCGAGTCAATGTGCGCGCCAACGATGTTCAGCCCCTCCTCCAACGGCTTCTCGCCCAGCAGGAACAGGAGCACCGATTTTTTCATCGTTACGCTGTAAAGCTTCGCTCCGGGCGCGGGGCGTTCCCCTGCGCGCAAAAGCGCGTTTATATCGCGATAGCCTGCGCTTTCCGCCAGGCGGACGGTCTCCTGCGCGCATTCGCGCTCTGTCTTGGACGCGTCCAAATACGCACGATAGCGCGCGCAGACGGCTTCCAGCGCGGCGGTTTCTTTGGCGTCATATGTTTCCCATGCGTTTTTTCGTTCCATTTTTCTTTCCTCCCATGCCGCGCAACGGTTACACCACGCCGTTGCAATGCGCCGTCAGTTCCGCCACACGGCCGCGGAACTCCTCGGCGCGCTGCTCAAAGCTGTCCTCCGCAAGGCTGCGGATGGCGTCGGTGACGATTTGCGCCGTCGCGCAGAAATCCTCCGCGCCAAAGCCGCGCGTCGTCATCGGCGCCGTGCCGATGCGCACGCCGCTTGTCTGCATGGGCGAACGCTTCTCGTTGGGCACGCAGTTTTTGTTGAGCGTGATGTTGACGCTGTCCAGCGCGTCCTGTACCTTTTTGCCGGAAATGTCCGCGCCGCTTGCGGCCAGGTCGATGAGCAGCAGATGGTTGTCCGTTCCGCCCGTCACCATCGCCATGCCCAGGCGTTCAAACGCACCGGCCATCGCCCGGCAGTTTGCCACAACGTTGTGGATATACTGCTTATACGCATCGCCGCAGGCGAGCTCCGCGCCGATTGCCTTGGCAAAGACCATGTTCATCAGGCTGCCGCCCTGGCTGCCGGGAAACACGGCGGAGTCGATCTTCTTGGCCAGCTCTTTTTTGCAAAAGATCATCGCGCCGCGTTCGGAGCGCAGCGTTTTATGCGTCGTGGTGGTGATGATATCCGCGCCCGCGGCAAAGGGGCTGGGATGGTCGCCCGCGACGATCAGGCCGGAGATATGCGACGTATCGCAGATAAGGTATGCGCCCACTTCGTCGGCAATCTTCCGGAACGCATCGAAGGGGATCACCCGCGCATACGCCGACGCGCCGCAGATAATCGCCTTGGGGCGGCATGCAAGCGCCTTTTCCCGCACGTCGTTCAGGTCAATGTAGCCGCGCTCGTCCGTGGTGTAAAACGTCATGTCGTAGAGCTTGCCGCTGAAGTTGACGGGCGAGCCGTGCGTCAGGTGCGCGCCGTTGTTCAAATCCATCGAAAGCACCTTGTCGCCCGGCTGCAGCACGGCCATATACGCGGCGAAGTTGGCGCTGGAACCATCGGAAGGCTGTACGTTGCAGTGATATTCCTCCTGCGCGCCGAACGCCTCGAGCCACTTCTGGCACGCATACTGCTCCACGATGTCATAATATTCCGTCCCGCCGTAATAGCGGCCTTTGCTGCCCGTCTCACGCTTGGGCGGGTAGCCCTCGGTATACTTCCACGCGGCCCAGGAACCCGCCGCAGCCATCTCCGCTTCGGAGCAATAGTTTTCGCTGGCGATCAGCTCGATCGTGCGGTGCTGCCGTTCCAGCTCCAGCCGCATCTGCTCGGCAACGAACGGGGACTGCTTGGCCACCGTTTCCAGGATAAACTTTTGATATTCCGACATGGTTTCTCTCCTTTTTCGCGATCTTTTTTTCCATTATAAATCATTTGCGCCTTTTCCTCAATACAGAAAAGGCGCATGCAGACGGGGCGTTTCCTTACAGCACCACGTCCTGCGGGCGGTACCCCACGGGAAGCGGCTCTTCCTCCAGGAACGCAAAAGAATCGTCCTGAAGGATGGGCAAAAACGCTTCATAGGGGATTGCATCAAACTCGCAGCCATAGCTGCTCGCGCCGAACCAGCCGCCCTCCTTGGCGCGCAGGTTCAAATCGCGGACGAACTTGGTGCGGTTGGAGCAGTCGTGTACGGCGATATCCCAGCCTTCCTCGTCCGCCGCCTGCATCAGCTGCAACGTCAGCCGGCGGCTCCAGACGGGCGAAATATATCCCTGGCGGCAAAGGTAAAGGTTTTCGCCGAGATAATTGCCGATGTTGTTGGGCGTCAGGTGCAGCTCGGCGCAGTTGATAAAGTCAATCCCCGTTTGCAGGATCTGCTCCTTATTGCGCCAAAACGCCTCGTAAAACGCGGGCGTCATCGGCGTTTCAATCCCCACCTGCGGGATGTAACGCTTGGCGGTGTGCATGGCGTCAATCACGCTTTGGGCGCAGCCGGTCGCGCCAAGGTTAAAGCGCAGTTCGTCCAGCCCCGCCTCGCCGAGCGCGCGCAGGTTCTCCTCCGTCGCCAGCGTGCCGTTGGTGTAGAGGTGCTGATGAACGCCGGCGCGGTGAAATTTCTCGATGACGCCGTAATATGCGTCGATTTCCAAGAACGGCTCCAAATAGACGTAGGCGACGCCTGTCGGCCGGTTGGAAACGGAAAGGAGTATCTCGATATCCTTTTCGTAGAACTTGCAGCCGCCGATTTCCCACATTCCCTCGCCAATCGGGGGCTGTTCGTCCATGGCGCCAAAGTCATAGCAAAACTTGCACCGCAGGTTGCAGCGGTTTGTCTTGCGGATGGCGCTCAGCCCCGTCCCCAGCAGGCAGGAGCGGCATCCTTCCGGAAACCTGCGCGCATCCCCGGTGAAATATGTGCGCCCCTCCAGCGTTTGCAGGCCTTTGATTTCCGCCATGCGCCGCTCGTTTTCCGCGTCCACGGCCGCCTCAATCTGCGCAAACACGGCGTAAGCGATCTCCTGCTGGCGCGGCAAAAGCGCCTCCTCCGGCGGCAGCGACGCGAAAAAGGAGAACCACATCAGCGCGTCCTCTTTTGAAATCTTCATCCTTTTCCTCCTGGCGAAATAGCGTTGGTTGCCCGGGCAGCAGGCAGGCGGCAGGCGCCGCTTGGCGCGGCCCGCTGCCGGCGATTATAACACGGGCGGCGCGCACCGGCAAGGCGGCGCAGCGGCCGCAGGCAGAAAAAACCGCCTGCCGCGGCGCTTTGGCTTGTCAGTGCGCCCGGCAGGCGGAAACCGTCGAAAAACGGTGACGTTTACGCGTCAGCCATGCAAGCATGCCGCGCTGTCAAGCTCCGGATCCTGCATGCATAGGTGTACCGCAGCCGTTGTAAACGTGCGCGGCAGGGCGAGGATATTGGGGTTGTCGCCGACATATTTCCTTTTCGCATCTTCCAGCGCCTCTTCAAACGTGGCGCGCGTTTTTAGGCCCATGCCACGGGCGATGCCGGGTTCCCGTGCGCCCACGATGTAAATCGCGCTCGTATGCATCTCCGCCAGATGGCCGCAGCTCATCATGGAAAAGCCATGGAACGGATGGAACGCGTTGGCAAAACGATACTTGCGGATGTATTCGGCGTTCGTGGCAAAATACTCCCCATAGCGGTTCATATCGGGCAAAATCTGCATGTAGTCGTGCTGGAACATCTCATAGAGCTCGCGCAGATATGGCCAACGCTCGTCGTGGAAATATCCGTCGCAGATGCTGGAGACGATAAACACACACCGTTCGGATAGCACGCGCTTGTGGCGGATC